>DATFJS010000133.1:0-3789 GCA_035269045.1 Longimicrobiales bacterium
ACGTCGTCGAACTCACCGCGCAGGACCTGCAGGCGGGGTACGCCGCCGGCGCCTTCACCGCCGAACAGGTGACGCGGGCCTTCCTCGAACGGATCGCCCGGTACGAAGGCCACTACAACGCCTTCATCTCCATGAACCCGCAGGCGCTCGCCGATGCTCAGGCGCTGGACGTCGAGTATGCCGGCTCCGGTCCGCGTGGCCCGCTCCACGGCGTGCCGGTGGTGGTGAAGGACAACATCGACATTGCCGGGCTCGTGACGACGGCCGGCTGGGAAGGGTTCAGCACCGCGCTCGGCGGGATCGACATGATTCCCGACGACGACGCGGCGGTGGTCGAGCGGCTGCGGGAGGCGGGGGCGATCCTTCTCGGCAAGACCAACCTGCCGGACTTCGCGGGCCATGGGACGCGGACGAACAGCTCCGTCGCCGGGAAGACGCTGAATCCCTACAACATCGACCGGGCACCCGGAGGCAGCAGCGGGGGAACGGCGACGGCGGTGAATGCCTCTTTCGCCGTGCTGGGCCTCGGAACGGAGACCGGTGGGTCGATCCAGAACCCGGCTTCGGCCCAGGCACTCGTGGGGGTCAAGCCCACGTATGGCCTCGTGCCGAACGAGGGCGTGGTTCCGCTGTCCGGGTCGTACGTGGACGTGGTGGGCCCCCTCGCCCGCACGGTCACGGACGCTGCAATCGCGCTGGACGTCCTGGCCGGACCCACGTACGAGGACCTCGCCAGCTTCGCGGCCGTGGGCAACATGCCGGACTCCGGCTACGCTGCCGCCCTCCAGCGCGGCGCGCTGGAGGGACGGCGGTTCGGCCTGGTCGGGACCGGGTGGCGCGAGCGCTTCCTGCCGCTGGCCCCCGAGACCGAGACGCGCTACCGCGAGGCGATCGCGGCGCTGCACGACCTCGGCGCGGAGACGGTGGAGGACCCCTTTGCCGGCACGCGCTTCCGTGAGATCTACGGGGAACAGGGCAGGGCGCCCACGCAGAGCGCATACGATCTGTACCTGTATCTCCGGGGCCTCGGGGAGGATGCGCCCTTCGACTCCGTGGAGGAGTGGGAGGCGCTCTCGGGTCGGGAGCTGTTGCGGGCCCGCAATCGAGACGGGGAGCTGAGCCCGCCGGCCCGGCCGAGCGCGACCGAGGGGGGCGACGCCTACCAGGGCTGGAGGCTCGAGATCCTCACGCTCTTCAGGAGGATCCTAGAGGAGAACCAACTCGACGGGCTCTTCTTCCCCCAGGCCGGTGCGCCCGCGCCTCCGCTCGTCGAGGACCCGGAGCGACCCGACTACAATCCGAACAACTGGCCGGAGCTTCCGAGCAACATCATCAACGACATCGGGCTGCCCGTCGTCACGGTGCCGTTCGGCTACTACGAGGACGGGACGCCCTTCGTGCTCGCCTTCATCGGCGACCGCTGGAGCGAGGCGGACCTGCTCGCCTGGGCCTACGACCTCGAACAGGCGACACGGGCGCGGCGCCCTCCGGAGCTGGAGCCAGCGGGGCGGTGACCGAGACGGACGTCGTCGTCATTGGCGGCGGACAGTCGGGGCTCGCCGTCGGCTACTACCTGCGTCGCACCGATCTCTCCTTCGTCCTGCTCGACGACCAGAAGGGGCCGGGAGGCGCGTGGCGGCACGGGTGGTCGTCGCTCCGGCTGTTCTCTCCGGCGCAGTGGAGCTCGCTTCCGGGCCGACTCCTGTCTCAGCGAACCGACTCGGAGTACCCCCATCGCGACGAGGTGCTGGACTACCTGGCGTGGTACGAAGGCAACTACGAGCTCCCGGTCGAGCGGCTGGTTCGCGTGAAGTCCGTCCGTCCGGTCGGAGAGCGCCTGATGGTGGAAACGGACATGGGTGCATGGAGCGCTCGCGCCGTCGTGAGCGCGACCGGTACCTGGTCCCGACCGTACGTTCCGGAGTACCCCGGCGGGGACCGTTTCCGGGGCGAACAGCTCCACTCCGCTCGATACGAGCGTCCGGACTCGTACGCCGGTCGGCGTGTGCTGGTGGTCGGCGGTGGGAACTCCGGTGCCCAGATCATGGCGGAGGTGGCACCGGTCGCCGACGCGACGTGGGTGACCCTCGAGCCCCCGAACTTCCTGCCGGACGATGTCGACGGAAGAGTGCTGTTCGATCAGGCCACGCAGCGGTATCGGGCGAGACAGGAGGGCCGGGATCCCGGACCCGCCTACACCCTGGGCGACATCGTCATGGTGCCGCCCGTTCGGCGGGCGCGGGACCGGGGAGACCTTCAGGCGGTTCGGCCGCCCGAGCGCTTCACGGACGGCGGTGTCGTATGGCCGGACGGCCGGGAGGAGGCGGTCGATGCCGTGATCTGGTGCACGGGCTTCGAGCCTGCGCTGGACCATCTCGCACCGCTCGGCCTCGTTCGGAGCGACGGGCGCGTGACGACCGAGGGCACGCGGTCGGTCGGGGAGCCGCGGGTCTGGCTCGTCGGATACGGAAGCTGGACCGGATTCGCTTCGGCGACGCTCATCGGCGTCGGGCGTACGGCTCGTGCGACCGTGGACGAGATCGTCGCGTCGCTGGAGCCGACCCCGTGAGGGGAACGCGAGCCATGGGCCCGACCGTTCGGTTCGCGATCACCCCTCGACGACGTCGACCGCGACCTCCCGGGCGACCGTCGGGGTGAGCGCCACGCCCATCCCACCGAAGCCCGCGACGATCTCGGTCCGGGCATCCACGACGTGGCGGGGTGATCCGCCCAGGTGCCGGCCACCTCGAAACCCCATGATTCCCGCCCAGTGGTGGTCGACCCGGAAGTCGTCGTGGCCGATCACCTCGGCCGCGACGGTCTTCAGGTAGGTCCCGACCTCCGCCGTAGGCTTGAGTTCCGTCGTCCCGTTCTCGCGGTCCGCGTGCATGTGTCGCCCTCCCCCGATCAGCAGCCGGTCGCCGAGAAAGCGGAAGTAGTCGTAGCCGTCGTTCAGGTAGCCGAGGGTACGGTCGGTGCGGGTGTGTACGGGTGACGTGACGATGATCTGACCACGCCCGGGCCGGACGTCGCTGATCGGACTCAGGGTCGAGGTGAAGGCGTTGGTGCAGAGAAACGCGCGGTCGTACGTGAGTTCGTGGATCCCCTCGGTCGATTCGAGAACCGCCGATCCGTCCGCCACTCGCACGGCCCGGACGCCGAACCTGAACTCCGCGTCGGTGCCGCGTGCGAGCCCGCGTAGCAGATCCACCGGATCGACGGCTCCGTCCGCGCGGTTGAACATCACCTCCCGCTCGCGACCCGCCAGGCTTGCCGTGCGAACGGTGTAGACCGGGAGGCCGGCGGACGAATTGAGCTCCTCGGCGAGGTCGCGCTTCGATGGGGTCAGCGGATCCCAGTCGATCGATCCGCACGGGTCGATCTCCAGGCCTGGAAATTCCCGGCGCACGAGTTCGATGCCGCGCCTGCGCTCCTCGAACGTCTCGATCACCGCATCCAGACCGGTCGATTCGACGTCGGACAGCATCTCGGAGACCTGACCACAGGTGAGGAATCCGGCGTTTCTGCTGCTCGCGCCGTAGGTGAAGCGGTCGCGCTCGACGACGAGTGTCCTGCCACCGAACCCGTGCGCGGTGAGCCAGTATGCGAGCCACCGACCCATCAACCCCGCGCCGACGATGAGCACGTCGGTACGAGATGTCGGGGAGTGGGACGATACGGGATCGGGCAGGGCGTCCCTCTCCCAGAAGCTCGAACGGCGAAGCGGGCTCATGAATGGATCATATCGTCGATCCGTCGGACGACCGACCCGCGAAATGCGAAGTCAGT
>DATFJS010000134.1:0-8001 GCA_035269045.1 Longimicrobiales bacterium
CGCCGTCGAGAAGATAGGTGACCCCGAGCGACCCGGATGCCTCGAGTCCGGCCACCGCGGTGCGGATCGAATCGAGCGTGGATTCCAGACCGCGGGCGAGCGCGTCGGCGCGGTCGGGCTGGCCCAGGATCCGACCGAACATGTCGTACAGGTGCAGGACGTCGCTGATGTCGTCGGGCCGGACCCCGAAACCGCGGAGTCCGAGGCGCTCGAGCTGGGCTGGCGTTTCAGGGTCGGACGCACCGACGAAGTAGACGACCAGATCCGCTCGCAGCGCCACGAGTGCTTCGTAGTCCGGCCCCATTCCGGCGCCCACCGACGGAAGGTCGGCGAGGGCGGTCGCGGTGTCGTACCGGGTGCGTCCGACGAGCCGTTCACCCTCACCCAGTTCCGCGATGACGCGGGTGACCGAGGGGACGAGCGCGACGATGCGCTCCGGCGGGGTAGTCAGCCGGAGCGTGTCGCCCGCGGCGTCGACGAGGACGACCGGGGAGGAGAGAACGGTCGCGGAGGCGGCCCCTCCAGATGAGTCGCCACGTGCGCTCGTGTCACGCTCGCGGGGCGCGTCCACACGCGACTCTCCGCACCCCGCGAGGATCGCGAGGACGACCCCCACCACGATGAGAAGCGGGGCGTGGCGTCCCCGAGGGGTCACGAGCAGTCCGACTCGAACACCGTCGTCCACCCGCTCTCCCCACGATCGAGCGCCGCGACCCAGCGTGTGTCGGAACCGAAGACCTCGAGAAGGACCTCCGACTGGCCGTCCCCGTCCCAGTCGAACTGCTCGTAGAACCGGGCCGCGGCCTTGCCGGCATCGGATACGGGTCGGTACCACACGTAATCGAGGGAGTAGTCCTCGGGGCCGCCGGTACCCAGAACCAGCATGCTGTAGGCCCGCGGGGATTCCGGCTCGCCGACGTCGAGGGCGTCTTCGTACATGAACGTCGCGGCGATCGCTCCGGAGGGATCACCATCCAGGGGGATCGCCTGCATGTCGGCGCGCGTCTCCAGCACCGACGGCGGCCAGGTGGCTCCCGTTCGGGCGAGCGCCTGCGAGGCGAGGCTGAGTCCCGCGACCCGCTGCTCGTAGGTGTGACTCTGCGGTCGGTAGGGGGCGTAGGGGACACCGTCCACCGCGTCGTCGGAGATCGCGAGGAACCGCGTGGCGTCCACCGCGCCGGGCACGAACTCGGCGAGTCCGCTCGCGAGCGGGGTCGCACGGCAGAATCCGCCGTCCGAGTTCACGTCGACCTCGTCCACCCGCATCGTGCCCACCCGGACTCCCTCTGCGAACAGCGTCAGCGATCTGCCGGATGCCAGCTCACGCTCGACGAAGGCCTCCCGGAAGCCGGGTACGCGGTCGGGATCCAGCGGTGAGAGTCCGCCCGGGCCGACCTCGGCCACGGGGCGTACGGTCACACGAGTTCCGGAGCGTGACGCGAGATAGAGGATCGGTCCCTCCGGAAGGACGATCGGCTGCTCTTCGGTCGCGACGGCGGAATCCGGCACCGCCGTGGCGTCGACCTCGGGCTCGGGCGGGGGCACGAGGTCGACACTGACCCCGTCGAAGTCCACGTTGTCGCACGCCGAAAGCGCGCATATGATCACGATGCCCGTGATCGCGGAAAAAGCCTTGAATCGCAAGGAGTTCGCCTGCTCCGAAGGGCTCCGGAAGCGGGACGGGAACGACCCGGCCGGAGGGGTGAAGTACAGTTGTGAACCTAAGATGCAGACCCGTGCGGACCAAGATCGGAGCAGAGGCGTGACTCGTCCCGACGCGAGGGAGTACAGAAGGGTGATCGGACGCTTCCCCACGGGGGTGACCGTGGTGACGTGCTGCGATCCCGGCGGCGAACCGTGGGGACTCACGGCGAGTTCGCTGACATCCGTATCGCTCGAGCCACTTTTTCTGCTCGTGTGTGTCGGGAAGGGGTCGAGGTCCCACGACGTGGTCGTGGCGGGCGAACACTTCGCCGTGAACGTGCTGGGAGCCGACTCCGTGGATCTCTCGAACCGATTCGCCCTCGCGGATCCCGGCGATCGGTTCGAGGACGTGGACTATCGCACCGAGGTCACCGGCAGCCCCGTGCTCGATCGCGCATCGGCCTGGCTGGATTGTCGGATCGCCCAGCTGCACGACGCGGGAGATCACACCATCGTCGTGGGCGAGGTGCTCGGCTGCGACGCCGACGAGAGCACGGAGCCGCTGGTCTATCACGCCGGCACCTACCGATCCCTCGTGCCGGCATGACGTCGACCGCATCCTCGTCGCCTCGCGGTGCCCGGACACACCCGGCTCCCCGCATGCGCCCTGCGCCAGGCACGCACACCCCGGCTACACGATGCTGAGTCGCCCGCGGGAGTGGATGCCCCCGTTCTTCCTGGGGATGGGTGCAGCGGTCGCGGCCGAGATGGCGCTCGGCCTGCTGCTCTACACGGCGAACGGCCTCATGCCCGCCATCACGCTGGTGGTGATGGTGGAGCTCGGAGCTCTCTCGGTGGGCGTGGCCACGCGGCCGGCCAGCCCCGAGACCTCACGGACGTGGCGGTGGATGGTAGCGGCCGCGACGCTCTTCTTCGCGGGTGTGATGGCGCTGGTGTGGTCGTTCATGGACGAGATGCCGGCCGCCCCTCCATCCCGCGGCCTCACCCTGGTCGTGTTCGCGGCACTTCCGATGTACGGCTTCGGACTGGTACTGGGCGGCATCCAGCCCCACCTGCGCGGGGATGACGGCCGACGCTGGCCCGGGCGCCGGCGCCCGGTCGGCCCGCCCGCACTCTTCGGAGCCACGCTGGGCGTGCTCGTCCTGGGGATGGTGCTGCTTCCCCGTTTCACGCCGCTGAGCGTGTACATGTTCTCGCTTCTCTGCCTCGCGAGCGCCGCGCTGCTGGAGAGTTCGAGACGGGAGATCGCTCGTCGCCACTATCTGGCGATCCCGTCGATCGCGGAGTTCGCGCCGGACGAGCCGGCCCCGCGGAACGACTCGCCCGAGGTGCCCTCCATCGCGGAGTTCGCGCCGGATGCGGCGGCCGCGTCCACGGTGCCGTCGATCGCGGAGTTCGCGCCGGACCGATGATCGTCGCCCACCTCTCGGATCTTCATCTGGGGCATCGCACCTTCGATCGGGCCGAGCGGGGGCAGAATCTGCGTGAGCGCGACCTCGCGATCGCCTTCCAGCGGGCGGTGGAGTCGATCGTCGAGGCCAGACCGGACCTGGTCGTGATCGCCGGCGACGTGTTCGACCGGTCGAATCCGCCCCCGGGCGCGCTGGTCGCGCTGGCTCGCGGGCTCGACGAACTCCGCGGACACCTCCCGGACTCCCGGGTGCTGATGGTCGCGGGCGCGCGCGACACGCCTCGCCGTACCGAGGACGCCGGTGCGCTCGCGGCCCTCGACACCTTCCCGAACGTCGACGCCGCGGCGGGGCGGGCGCGTGCCGTGGTGCTTCCGAGTCACCGGGCGCACGTCATCCTGCTCCCGTACCGCTCGGCGATCACGCGTCCGCTGCCCGCACCCGAGCCGGATCCGCGCCAGCGGTGGAACATCGTCGTGGGGTACGGTCGGGCCGTCGAGGCCGGCATGTCGGAGCGGGGCTCGGCCCGGGCGACCGGAGGGACGGATGGGACGGTGGAGGGCATCCCGATCGAGCGAGACCGCTGGGATTACGTGGCGCTCGGCGGGCACCACACCTTCCGACGCGTCGCCGACCGGGTGGTGTACTCGGGCGCGGTCGAGCGCGTGGGGGTCTCACCGTGGGACGAGGCGGCGGAGGAGAAGGGCTACGTGCTCGCAGACCTCGCCGCGGGGGACGTCACCTTCGTGCCGGTTCCGGGTCGCCCGGTCGTTGCGCTCGCACCGACACACGTGCCGGTCGGGGATCCCGCAGGACTCCAGGCGCGTCTGGAGGAGGTCGTGCGGGAGGTGCCCGGCGGGATCGAGGACAAGATCGTGCGGATCCGGCTGCAGGGTACGCGGCCCGCGGATCTGCGCGGACTCGAGCCGGCTTTCCTCGCGACTCTGGTGGATCGCGCGCTCCACTTCTCGATCGAGTTGACCGGCACGCCCGTCCCCGAGATGGACCGGACTCCTCTGATCGAGCGTGTGGTCATGTCGCTCGACACCCCCGACGATCGGGTCGTCTCCCTGCTTCGCCGGGTGATGGGCTCCGGCGCAGGGGGGGCGGCGTGAGACGGTTCGTCTGCGCCGGAACGGGGCGCGACGGGTGAGGATCGTCTCGGTGCACGGTGAGGCCATGCCGGGAATCGGGCCGATCGCGGTCGAGCTTCCACCCGGGCTCGTGGCCGTGGTGGGGGGCGATGGTCGTCTCCGCCGCCTTGCCCACCGGATGCTGTCCGGCGGACCCGGCATCACGGTCTCCACGCTGCCACGGGTGCCGGATCCCGTTCTCAGCCGGCTCCCGGACGAACTCCGCGGATCCCTCGAACACGGCGGGGACCTGGACCGCGCGGAGGCGGTGGTCGAGGCGGGATCCCGGGCGCTGGCCATGCTCGAGGGGCTGGGCCGCGTCGAGGCCGCCAGAGCTCAGCTCGGCCGGCTCCGCGGCGTGGACCCGGATGCGGATCACGGCGGGGTGGAACCGGAGGTGGTACTCGCCCGGATCCGCGAGCTGGAGGGCGCCTCGGAGGAGCTGGACGCGCTCGAGAGCGAGCTCCGCGCGCTTCGGGCCGACGACGCGGAGGTCACGGGCGATCTGGAGGTCGCCACGATGGAGTGGCTGCGCGAGCGTCAGGACGCGGAGACGCACCTGCAGACGTACCGAGATCGGGCGCGTGAACTGAAGTCGCGCCTCGCCGAACTCGATGTGGAGGGGGAGGGAGCCACCTGCCCGACCTGTCGCCGGCCGCTCTCCGAGCATCTCCCCGCGGTGCAGGAACTGCTGGGGGACGAGTGGGAGGACGTCGTCCAGGACGGGAGCTGGTGGCGTCGTCGTCGCGAGCAGCTCGAGAACAAGCCCGATCGCCTGCGGGAGCTGGAGCGCAGGGCGCTGCGGATGCACGCCGAGACGGAGACGCTGGCGGAGCGGGTCGAGGTCGCCCGCGCCCGTGTGGACGAAATGGAGGAGCTCCGGGCGCGGCTCGCCGATCTGGCCGACCCCCGGGGTGCGCGCGCCCCGCGCAGCGCGGATGTGGCGGCGGCGCTGGACGCGGAGGTGTGGGCGGCCGCCGACGGAGCGCTGGCCCGCACCGCACGGACCATGCGTCAGGAGGCACGCACGCTCCTCCTGGACCGGGCCGCCCGGATCCTGGGCCGGATGACGGCCGGGCGGATCCTCTCGATCGCCTGGACGGAGAGTGGGCGGATCGAGCTGTTCGGAGTGGAAGGGGTCCTCCACCCGGTGGCCGAAGAGGACATGGCCGCGGCGTTCGTGGCCGTCCGGATCGCGGCGGTTCGCACGCTGGCGGCCCGTGCGGGGACGGCGACGCCCCCGTTCATCCTCGGCGAACCCTTCGATCGCCTCGACGAACCGATCCGGATCCGGACGGTGGAGTGGCTGCGGCGCGCGATCGGACCGGGCTTCGAGCAGGTGCTGCTGGTGACGCGAGGGGACATCGTCGACAGCTGTCCCGAGGTCTTCGACGGAATTCTGGAGCTGCGTCGGGAGGGTCTGTCGGGTCCTTCGGTGTTCCGGTCGGTGCCGGCCGGGATGGGCGCACTGCGCCTGGTGGCGGGCGACTGACGTCTACCGGCTCACCGCTCCCTCGTCACCCTCGTCGAAGTCGAGAATCGTCTCCGCCTCCTCGACGTGCTCCTCCCGCACGAAGATCTCGAATCCCCGCCCCGTCGGACCCGCGAACCCGGGCCCCCAGATTCCCGACTCCTCGCCGCGCGTGCGGAAGGGGATTCCCTCCGCGTCGAGCGCCTCCAGCCATACCTCGGCGAGGTAGCGGGCCGAGAAGGAGGCGACCTTCACCCACGCGTCGTCGGTCATGCCGCGTCTCCGTCAGTATTCGATCTGGCGACCGAGCTCACTCCACGCCTCGGCCTCCGCCTGCCACGGCTGCATCGCCTGGCTGTCGTTGCGGTTGATGGCGCCCTGCACGAGAGCCAGGTAGGCCCACGCGTAGTAGTTCGGGATGCCGACCGTCGAGTGGTCGGGCCAGTGGTCCCAGTCCGGGATTCCGCCGCGGTGGATGAACACCTCGTCGAGCAGCCGCTCCGTGCGCTGCATGTCCACCCAGAACCCGGTCACCGCGGTGGCCGGAGCCGAGGGCGGCATCTGCTCGATCGTCCCCGTCGTGTCCGACGCCGGATTGCCGGGATAGAGCTTGAACGCGAGCCCGTGTCGCACGTTGTAGCCCTCGAGCCCGAGGGTGGATGCCGCGCCACCGCTGCTCGCGAAGTAGATCGGGCGTTCGTCGATCGAGTTGGCGATCACCGACAGCGCGAACCGGTGCCACGGCTGGATCGTGATGTTCGCGGGAAGCGTCGCCCGGACCGGACCGAGATCCACGGGTGTGGGCTCGGGGCCCGAGCTCCAGAGCTGACTCGCGATGGAGTCGATCGAGGCGTCCGACAACCCCGCGAAGGCGCTGCGTGTCGGAGCCGTGATCGGCTGATCCAGCACGAGCGGGGTGCCGTCCGACACGGTGGAGGGATCGGCCGTGTAGACGGCGTTTCCATCCGGCTGATAGGGCCGCTGGCAGATGATGCGCGTCGGGTCGTCGAGCGGGTCGACCCCCTCGGGGCACGGCGCGGTCAGATCTCGCAGCTGCTTGGCGTACCAGTTGGTGTTCAGGTACGACACGACCATGACGGTGACGTCGCGACGCAGGCCCTCGACCTCCTGCAGGTACCACAGCGGGAAGGTGTCGTTGTCGCCGTTCGTGAAGAGGATGCCGTACGGCTCGACGCTCTGGAGGAGGTTGTACGCCCAGTCACGCGCCGCGTAGTCGTAGTGGCGGGTGGCCCAGGAGGCGTTCAGTGCCATCGGCAGAAGCGCCAGAAGAAGCACCGGCGAGGCCTTCAGCAGGGTCCCGGCACGCTGCGCGAGCGTCTGCCACACCGCGGCGATCCCGAGGCCGGCCCAGAGGCCCCACACCGAGAAGCTGACGATGAAGAAGTAGTCGCGTTCTCGTACCTCGGTGACGCCCCCGGGCGGCGTGGGGATCGTGTAGCCGTACTTGAAGTTCAGGTACCACACGAGCCCGACCGACAGCGTCCCGAACAGCGTCGCGACATACCAGAAACTTCGTCGATCGTTACGCCAGTGCTCCATCGCACCCCACACTCCGAGCGCGGTGAAGATCATCGTGAAGAGCAGGCGCATCGGTGGGAACAGCGGGTCGGTTCCCTGCAGGGAGCGCGACCACTGCCAGTCGAAGTACTGCAGGTAGTTCAGGAACTGGGCCGACACCGGGGCCTGCCTGGGTCCGGTGAGCCCGGGGCCCGGCTGTCCCGGGGCCTTGTACTGCTCACGCGTGATGGAGGCGTTGAGCTGTTCGCAGCCCGCGCGTCCGTAGGTCGCGACCGACGTCAGGGCACCCACGAGCTCCGCGCATTCGGGCGCCCCCTCGTTGATGATCGGGTCCAGCTCCGCCCGCAGCGGCAGGAAGAGGTGGATGGAGAGGCCCAGCAGGACCGCGGCGATTGCGGCCGGATACAGCTTCCAGTTGGTCAGAGCCTTCGGATTCGAGATCAGGATGAAGATTCCGATCGCGGGTGCCGCGAGAAACGCCATCAGGTGGTTCCCGACCGACAGCGCCAGCACGAACACGATGAGGACGAGGAGGTTGTCGTCCTTCCCCTTCCCGATGCGCTCCTGCCAGCGGAAGATCAGCCAGGTGAGCAGCGCGATGGTGAACAGCGAGACGGTGTAGACCTTTTCGTTCACGTTCGACTGGTTCCAGACCGAGAACGCCGTGGCGCTGACGAGAACCGAGACGAAGGCGCCGATCAGGCGGAAGCGCCGATCCTCCGAGAAGAAGCGGAGGATGTGATGGAAGACGAGGAACCAGAATGCGTGCGCGGCGGCGCTCATG
>DATFJS010000135.1:0-3606 GCA_035269045.1 Longimicrobiales bacterium
AACTCAGCGACACCAGCCCTGACACCATGATACTACGGGCGGTGCGACCCACGAGCGGGGGGCGCCAGCGGACGCCCACTCGCTACCCCGCGCCCGTCATCTCATGCCTGCCCCTCTCATCACGCCTGCCCCTCTCATCACGCCTGCCACCTCACCGCCCGTGGCACTTCTTGTACTTCTTGCCGCTGCCGCAGGGGCACGGGTCGTTCCGGCCGGGCTCGTCCTCGACCGTCACGGGCTCGTTCGTGCTCCCATCGCTCCCGCTCTGACGGTTCGTCTGCAGGCGTGAGACGTCGGGGCCTCCTCCGAGCGCGGCGGCGACACCCCCCGCTCCGGCTGCGGCACCGGCCGACTCGTCGGCGCGGGCCGCGGCGGCGATGCCCGTCGCGTCCACCTTCGGCTTCTGCGACGTACGCATCCGGCCACCGGCCTCCGGTGTCGGACCGGCACTCGAACCCGCTCCCGGCTCGCTCGGGCCTGACAGCGTCATCCGCCCCGTGGGACGCATGCGCTGCTGCGGGGGCGCGTTGAGCTGCGCGCGGAAGAAGCGGGTCGAGAAGGTCGAGCGCAGATCCTCGAGCAGGTCGACGAACATGTCGTACGCCTCCCGCTTGTACTCGACCAGCGGGTCCTTCTGACCCCACCCGCGGAATCCGATCGACGCCTTGAGGTGGTCGAGATCGTACAGGTGGTCCTTCCACTTCTCGTCGATCGTGGTGAGCAGCACGATGGCCAGTACCCGTTCGCCGACGTCCACATCGGCGTCGGAGTTCGCGGAGTCGAAGGAGTCGAGCTTCCGGTGGAAGTGCTCCCGTGCGGCCTGTGTGACCCACTCCTCGACCTCCCACCGCTCGAACTCGTGCGAGGGATCGTCCTCGTCGGGGAGCTTGTCGACGACCATGAGGAAGTCACGGACCAGTCGCTCCTTGAGCGCGGAGAGCTCCCAGTGGTCCGGGATCGTCTCCTCGGGCATGTAGGCGGTGAAGCGGTCCTCGAGTGCGCCCTCGATCATCTCGAAAGCCTCACCCTTGAGGTCCTCGCCACCCTCCAGCGCGAACAGGCGCAGGTCGTAGATGACCTCGCGCTGCTGGTTCATGACGTCGTCGTAGTCCAGCAGGCGCTTCCGCTGCTCGAAGTTGTTGCCCTCGACCTTCTTCTGCGCGCGCTCGATGGACTTCGTGACGAGGCCCGCGGTGATCACCTCACCCTCCTCGGCGCCCATCTTCTCCATCACGTTCGCGATGCGCTCCATCCCGCCGAACAACCGCATGAGGTTGTCTTCCAGCGAGAGGAAGAACTGCGACGCGCCCGGATCTCCCTGACGGCCCGCGCGACCGCGCAACTGCCGGTCGATGCGCCGCGACTCGTGGCGCTCGGAGCCCAGGATGTGGAGTCCGCCGCACTCGACCTCGTGGTCGTCGGGGCGGTCCTCGATCTTGTCGTCCCACCGCGTGGGATCGACCGGCTGGACCTCGTTCAGGTCGAGTCCCCGCTCCTTGCACCATCCCACGGTGCGGGAATCGGTGACCCCCATCCCGAGTTTGATGTCGGTTCCGCGGCCCGCCATGTTCGTCGCGATCGTGACCGCCCCGGGCTGACCCGCCTCGGCGACGATTTCCGACTCGCGCTCGTGCTGCTTGGCGTTCAGCACGTTGTGCCTGATGCCGCGACGCTTGAGCATGCGGCTGAAGGTCTCCGAGACCTCGACGTTGGTCGTACCGACCAGCACCGGGAGCTCGAGCTTGTTGAGCCGCTCGACCTCGTCCATCAGCGCGTTGTACTTCTCGCGCACCGTTCGGAAGATGAGGTCGTTGCGGTCGTCACGGATCACCGGGCGGTTCGTCGGGATGACGAGCACGTCCAGGTCGTAGATCTGGTGGAACTCGTTCTCCTCCGTCTCCGCCGTTCCCGTCATGCCCGACAGCTTGTCGTACATGCGGAAGTAGTTCTGGATCGTGATGGTCGCGAGCGTCTGCGTCTCGCCCTTCACCTCGACGCCCTCCTTCGCCTCCACCGCCTGGTGGAGCCCGTCGCTCCAGCGACGCCCGGCCATCTGACGGCCGGTGAACTCGTCGACGATCACGATGCCGCCGTCTTCCCCGATGATGTACCGCTCGTCCTTGTGGTAGAGCGTATACGCCTTCAGCAGCTGGTGGATGACGTGGAGCCTGCGGTTCTTCTCCGCGTAGCCGGCCTCGACTTCGGCCAGCTTCTCACCCTTCTCCTCCGGATCGAGCGTGGGGTCGTCCTCGATCTTCCCGAGCACCTCGGACAGATCCGGCACCACGAAGGCCTCCGGATCGTTCGGGCTGAGCTCGTCCAGGCCGCGATCGGACAGGTGCACGTTGTGCCCCTTCTCGTCCATCGCGTAGTAGAGCATCTCGTCGACCTCGTACAGGCGCTTCTCGCGCATGTAGTCGGCCTCGACCTTCTGCACGAGCCCCTGAAGCGACGGCTCGTCGGCGAGCATCTTCATGAGCTTCTTGTGCCGCGGCGCACCGCGGCGGACGGCCAGCAGCTTCTCACCTGCCTCGAAGGTCTCGCCGTTCTCCTCGAGTTCTTCCTCGGCTTCCCCGACCAGCTCGTTCACCAGCTTCAGCTGCTTTCTGTAGAGCGAGCTGACCAGCGGGTTGTACTGCTTGAACGAGTCGGAGGAGTCCTTCGCGACGGGACCCGAGATGATGAGCGGCGTCCGTGCCTCGTCGATCAGGATCGAGTCGACCTCGTCGATGATCGCGTAGGCGTACTCGCGCTGCACCCGCTGCTCCAGCGTGTGCACCATGTTGTCGCGCAGGTAGTCGAAGCCGAACTCGTTGTTGGTGCCGTACGTGATGTCCGCTGCGTAGGCCTCCCGGCGCTCGGGGCTTCCGGGCTGGTGCCCGTCCAGCACGTCCACGGTGAGCCCGTGCCAGCGGTAGATCGCGCCCATCCACTCGGCGTCACGACGTGCCAGATAGGAATTCACCGTCACGACATGCACGCCGCGGCCGGTGAGCGCGTTCAGGTACACCGGCATGGTCGCGGCGAGGGTCTTGCCTTCCCCCGTCTGCATCTCGGCGACCTTCCCCTGATGCAGCGAGATGCCGCCGATCAGCTGGACGTCGTAGGGGATCATGTTCCAGACGGCGCTGGTCCCCGCGAACTGGACCTCCTGCCCCACGAGACGGCGGCACGTGTCCTTCACGACGGCGAAGGCCTCGGGCAGGATCTCCTCGAGCGTCTGCTCCAGGATCCCGAGGTGCCGGGCCTCGAGCTCGCCGATCTTGACGGAGAGCTGCTCCCGCTCATCCGCATCCTCGCTGGATCGCTTCTGCCTGCGGAGCTCCTCGAGGTCCTCGCGCACAGGCTCCGTGGCCTCCGCGATCCGCCGCCGGAACTCGTCCGTCTTGGCGCGGAGCTGCTCGTCGGTCAGCGACTCGTAGGACGCGTAGTACTCGTTGATCTCGTCGATGAGCGGCTCGAGGCGATTCACCTCACGCTCGTGAGGATCTCCGAGGACCTTCTTGATCAGATTCTTCAGCATGTCGTAATCGGAAGCATGTCGGTCTCAGGCGGTGTTGGCCGCGGAGGCGGCTCGGTACAGCTCGTGTTCTTCAATGAGTCGGG
>DATFJS010000136.1:0-4856 GCA_035269045.1 Longimicrobiales bacterium
TCCTTGAGGAGCCCCCGCAGCTTCTCGCGGGTGCGGGCGCGACGCTCGTCGAGCGTACCCGAGTCGTCGTCGTCCCCCGAGCGCTTCACGCCGGAAGGCCCAGCCACGAAGACCGAGGGCGCCTGCCCCTCGTCCCCCGACAGCCCCGTCGTGCCGGCGGTCTTCGCCGCCTGGTCGTCCGCGGGGAAGAGAAGGTCCAGGAGGCGTTCCTCCACGCGCTGCTCGGCGACCTCCTGCATCTCTTCCTCACGCTCGGCGCGCACCATGTTCACTGCGTTGTCGACCAGGTCGCGGATCATCGACTCCACGTCGCGGCCCACGTAGCCGACCTCGGTGAACTTGCTCGCCTCGACCTTCACGAACGGCGCACCCGCGAGGCGGGAGAGCCGCCGCGCGATCTCCGTCTTCCCGACGCCCGTGGGCCCGATCAGGATCAGGTTCGACGGCGTGATCTCGTCGCGCAGGTCCGACTCGACGCGCTGACGGCGCCACCGGTTCCGCAGCGCGATCGCCACCGCCTTCTTCGCGTCCGCCTGCCCGATGATGTAGCCGTCGAGCTCCTCGACGATCTGGCGCGGCGTGAGCCAGGCGTCCCACTCCTCCCAGGTCGCGTCCGGTCCCGGGCGCTCGCTGGCATGGGCCTTGGTGCGCTCGGTCGTGCCCGTCGCGTCGGACGTTCCCGCTTCGTCGATCGTTCCCGTCTCGTCGCTCATTCGTCGTCCTCCCCTTCCTCGTCCCCGTCGTCCAGCTCGAGCACGGTGATGTCCGTATTCGTGTAGATGCAGATCTCGCCGGCGATCTCCAGCGACTTCCGCACGATGTCCTTCGCGGGCAGGTCCGTATTCTCGACCAGCGCGCGGGCGGCGGAGAGCGCATAGCTGCCGCCGGAGCCGATCGCCGCGATGTCGTCGTCCGGCTGAATCACGTCGCCGTTACCGGTCACCAGGAAGAGGTGCTCGGCATCGGCCACCACCAGGAGCGCGTCGAGGCGCCGGAGGTACCGATCGGTCCGCCAGTCCTTGGCGAGTTCGACGACCGCCTTCGTCAGATTCCCCGGCGAGCGCTCGAGCTTCTGCTCGAGTCGTTCGAAGAGGGTGAAGGCGTCGGCAACGGCCCCGGCGAACCCCGTGAGGATCTGGCCGTCCCGCATCGTGCGCACCTTCTGCGCGCGGGTCTTCATGACCGTGTCGCCGAGGGTCACCTGACCGTCTCCGCCGAGGGCGACACGCCCGTCCTTCCGTACGGCGACGACGGTCGTGGCGCGAATCTTCCGCTCCATTCCTGCTCCATGTGGTGGATGTCTCCGGGGTGTCCAGGGAGGACGGCCCGGCGGCTCTTCGAATCTAACCGATCTGCCGTAGTGGCAGTACACCGGAGGACCGAGATCGGAGCGCTCGAGGTGGGTTGGTTCGGAGGGCGAGGGCCCGCCCGACCCGTGCGCGAGCGGCCGAGCGGTGGAAGAATGGGGGGACTCCGCCCCCGAACCCACGATGCGATGAAGGCCTGGCTGCTTTCCCGGACCGGTCCACCGGACGTGCTCGAGCTGATCGACCGACCGGATCCGGCCCCCGGACCGGGCGAAGTCGCCGTCGACGTGCAGGCCATCGGGATCAATTACGCCGAGGTGCTCTCCCGGAAGGGGTTGTACGGATGGGCACCGGACCGTCCATACGTGCCCGGCATGGAGGTGACCGGCACGATCTCCGCGCTCGGTGCGGGCGTGGATCGCGCCATGGGGGAGCGGGTCATGTGCGGGATGCAGCACGGCGGGTACGCCGAGCGCGTGGTGGTGAACGCGGCCCGCGCCCTCCCCGTGCCGGACGACTTCTCCATCGAGGAGGCGGCGGCGTTCGCGGTCAACTGGATGACCGCCTGGGTCGCATTGACCGAGATGGCGCGGATGCGCCCGACGGATCGCGTCGCGATCACGGCGGGGGCCGGGGGCGTCGGATCGGCCGCGGTCATGCTGGCCAGTTCATCCGGCTGTGACGTGGTCGGCCTCGCCGGAAGCGACGAGAAGCTCGAGCGGGTTCGGGCGTTCGGCGCGTCGGACACCGTGAACTACCGCGCCACCGACTTCCGGGAACGCCTCGCCGGCGTGGCGGGCGATCGCGGATTCGACGTGGTGCTGGAGGTGGTCGGAGGCGATGTCTTTCGTGCGCTCACCGACCGCCTGGCGCCCTTCGGCCGCATCGTGGTCGCCGGGTACGCCAGCCTCGACTACACGTGGTGGAATCCCCTCTCCTGGTGGCGCGCCTGGCGCGGGATACCGCGACTGGGCCTCTCCCGGGCCGCGGAGGACTCCATCGGGATGCTGGCCACGCACATCGGATACCTTCTCGACGACGAAGCCCGCCTCCAGGAGATCTGGGCTGCGCTGATCGACCACGTCGACCGTGCCCGGCTGAGGCCGGTGGTCGGTGCCACCTTCGACTTCGCCGACCTCCCCGATGCCCACCGGCTCATGGAGTCCCGGAAGAGCGTCGGGAAGATCGTGGTGCGGATCGGCGGGTGAGGGGCCGTCGCGAACCGCCCGGCATCAGACGCGATCCCGGCACGTCACCGCCCGGCCCCGCCCGTTACCCGCGGGACTCGCGTAGCCGGCGGTCGACCGACATCCTTAGCCGTTGCCGAATCGTACCGCCCTGCACCATACACCTCCGCTGAGCGAGGCCGCCCGTGGCGTCTACCTCCAACTGGATGCGCATCCTCGCGCAGGCCCTGGCGATCGTGACCGCCATCCTGGTCGCCTTCTGGGTCGATGCACGAGGAGAGGCGCAGCAGGACCTTCAGGAACTCGAGGGGCTGCTCGACGGCCTGCGGGCCGAGTTCCTCGTGAACCGCGAACTCCTCGACGAAGCCCTGACCCTCACCGAAGAGGCGCGATCCCGCCTCATCCGATTCACCGCCGGACCGGAAGATGACCTCACCTCGATCCCGCCCTCGGAGACGTACGTCGAGGTCTACCTCCCCTTGATCCGGGACTGGCGGGCCCGGTTCTCGATGGGCTTCTACGAGGCAGCCACCGCGGCGGGCAACCTCACGCTGATCCGCAGTGCCGATACGCGTGCCGCCGTGACCGGATTCCGGCGTACGGTCGAATCGCTCGACCCGCTGCTGGGACAGCTGGACCGGCTCGGCGCGGACGCCGCCACCCTGATGGGGTCCTACCCGGGCGGACGGGCGATGTGGGGGCGAGGGGACACGGGCTTCGACGCGGCCACCCTGCGGGCGTTCTACCGGGACTCCCAGCTCGTCGGACTCGCGAGCGCGCGCCTGGTTCACCTGGGTGAGTACGAGGTGGTGCTGAGGTTCGAGGTCCTCCCGCTCATCGACGAGGCGCTGGCACTGCTGGAGCGTGATCTGGCGGAGATCCGGTAGCGCGCAGGAGCGCGATCGCACCCACCAGGCACGCGCACCCGATCGGGATCCACAGGCGCCAGCTGGACCGCACGAGCAGATTGTCGCGGTAGATCCCTTCCACGGTCAGGCCGGCCACCGAGGCCGCCACGACCAGAGCGGCGACCAGCGCCCCGTAGACCGGCAGTCCCCTGCGTCGTCAGACGCCACCGTTCACCTCGAGGTCCAGCAACTCGAGTTCGATGTAGGCATAGCTCCCGCTGGAGGTGTGCCATCGGCCCTCGCCACGGCTCATGAGACGGAGGCCGTCCACCTCGCGATAGTCGCCGACGGGGGTCGACCATCGACGCGGTACGAAGTCCGTGCCGTCGGCCGACGCCGCGAGTCGGTCGTCGGATACGAAGTCGACCAGTTCACCGTCCTCGAAGCGCAGAACGGCACCGACCTCGACCCCGCCCACCCGGTAGTGCGCTCGCGCCGCATGGTCGTCCACGGGCTCCCATCGGATGTCGGGGCTGGACGCGAGGGCGGACGGGCTCAGCAGGGCCAGTTCGTTCAGGATCGTCACCGTCTCGGCCCGCGTGAATTCGGGTCCGCTCGCGTCGACGAGAGGAAATGTCGAGAGCAGGCGGACCCGCATGCTCGCCTCCCCATCCTCGAACGCATGGTAGACATCGACCGGAAGGCCGCCCCTGCGCGCTCGCATGAGAAAGAAGCGCGCCGGCTCGGAGACGAAGTTCCACTGCTCGGCCGAGAAGGTCATCCACGGATCGTCGGGGCCCGACCGGATCCGCCCCCTCCACACCGCTCGAACGTGATGCGCGATCGGTCGCCCGACCGCGCCACTCGTCCGGACGTACCGCCGCACCGGTTCGGGAAGGGACGCCAGATCCGACTCTCTCAGCACCGGCGTCTCGGGAACGTCCGCGAGGCGCGCGGCGACGTCCGCCCGGTATTCCGCCTCGAGACCGAGGGGCCCGCGCGACATGAATCCCCACGCCACGACGACCAGCAGGACGAGGTTGGCGACGGTTCCGAACTTCGCATCACTCCACGAGGAGAGGATCACCACCTGCGAGCAGATCACGGCCGCGAGACCGACGACCCACCAGTATCGATGCGACAGCCCCAGACCCGCCGCCGTCGCGAGCAGACCGATCGCCGCCCCGAGCCAGAGCACCCCGCCGACCCGGGAGATGGGCTGGGCGAGCTGTGGCAGTTCGGCCCACCCGAACGCCTTGGCCGGCCCCATGAGATGGATGAGTCCGTGCACCGTGAACAGTGCCACCAGCGCCCACTTCATCGCGCGGCTCGGCTGTCGACGTCCACCGCGGTCACCTCGTGACGTGGATGGTCATGTGTCGGCCCCTCGTGGCTCGTTGGATCGCCCTCGTGGCTCGTCGGATCGTCCTCGTTCAGAATCGGCGAAGCCGCGGCGCGGAGCAGTCCGGGAGTCCACCGCACCGGGTGTCGGAGAGTCCCCCACACGATCTCAC
>DATFJS010000137.1:0-4625 GCA_035269045.1 Longimicrobiales bacterium
CATGGGCGGGTTCGCCTCGCGGGGTCGAATGGGGTGGCCGGCGGTGCCCGGCCCTCCGGAAGGTGGACGTCCCGTCGAGCGCGCCACCTCCGAGCGCGCCACCTCCGAGCGTGCACGGTGCCGCGGGCCTGCACCCACCGCAACCTCGCCGGCCCCATGCCCGCGTGGTCCAGGCCGGGTGGCCCGGCTAGATTCGGGGTGCCGCAGGTGGCGTGTGCGGTGGCCTGGTGCCTCAGGCCGGTAGCGCACGCCGAGTGTCCGAAACAACCCGGAACGAGCCATGGAGACGTCGAGCCGACAAGCCCCCTCGGTCGAGCTGCCCCGGACCGCCCGGGCGGCCGTTCTCAGGGTTCCGTGGGACGACTTCTGTCTGGCCACGCTTCCGGACCAGAATCGGTACGTGTCCGCGGCGCTTCACGGTCTTCCGCCGGCGGAGTCGGTCGCGACACTCGTGGATGCGCTGGGACTCGAGCCCGACGACCGCGTACTGCATGTCGGCACGGGCACGGGCTACACGACGGCTGTTCTCGCGCAGATGGTCCCGGATGGCGAGGTGTTCACCATCGACCGGCAGACCGACCTTGTCGGGTTCGCACGCGGGATGTTCGAGAAGCTCGGCTACACCGGGATCCAGAGCCGTGTGGGCGACGGGCTCGCGGGGTGGCCCGAGGAAGGTCCCTTCGATGCGATCCTGATCGGCTTCCCCTTCTCGGGCGAGCCACCCCGGGACCTGCTCGGTCAGCTCGGACCGGGGGGACGGCTCGTGCTCCCGATCGGCCGGCCCTTCGAGCGGCCCAGGATCGTGCGATTCGTTCGTCGCGACGACGACTTCGAGCGGGAGGAGCTGCAGGAAGTCCGCCTCGTCTCGCTCCTGGGCGACCTGCTGGTCGAGATGGGGGCCGCGGAACGCAGGGACGTCGAGGCGGCCGCGGAACTCGCTCTCACCTCCGGACGGAAGATCGGCGAGGAGCTGGGCCGCATCATCCGCCTGCACGAATCGGATCTCTACCGCGCGCTCGCCATCCAGCGCGGCCTGAGGTTCGCGTCGGTCGAAGATCTGATCGGAGAGATCGACCTCGGCCTGGTCGACGTGGTCCCTCGTGCCTTCCTCGAGCACAATCAGCTGATCCCGATCGCCCGATCCCCGAATCACACCATCCAGGTCGCCACCCACGAACTGCAGGCCTCGGCGGGTGTGCTGGCCGGGGCGTTTCCGGACTGTCGCCACGTCGACGTCATTCTCGTCACGCCCACCGACTACCGGCGCCTCTGGCGTGCGGTGGATCTGGGGCTCGAGCGGAAGTCGGACGGGGTGCCCCCCGAGGCACAGCTCCTCGACGACGTCGATCTGGTCGGGGAGTCGGACGCGCGGGAGGCCCGTTTCATCGGGCTCCTGGATTCACTTCTGCTCGATGCGGTCGCGGAGCGTGCCAGCGACATCCACTTCGAGCGTTACGGCGACCGGGTGAGGGTGCGGCTGCGCGTGGACGGGGAGCTGCGCGACCTCGAGCACTACGCGCTGACACCGCGGGATCTCGTCGGGCTCGTGAACGTGATCAAGGTCCGGGCCGACCTCGATATCGCCGAGCGAAGACTGCCCCAGGGAGGGCGGATCAAGCTGCGGGCCGGCGGGAAGGGCTACGATCTCCGGGTGCAGACCCAGCCGTCCATGCACGGCGAACACGTCGTGATCCGGCTGCTCCCCCAGAACGTGAAGCTGCTGAGCGTCGAGGACCTCGGGTTCCCGCCGGATGTGGCGAACCAGTACATGCGTCTGCTCGACAGCCCGAACGGCCTGATCCTCGTGGTCGGTCCGACCGGTTCCGGAAAGTCCACGACGCTCTATGCGGGCCTTCAGGTGCTGGCGCGGGACGGCACTCGGAAGGTCATCACCGTCGAGGATCCGATCGAGTACTCCATCGACGACGTCCAGCAGACCCAGGTGCGTCCGGAGATCGGCTTCCAGTTCGCCAACGCGATGCGGGCGTTCGTGAGGGAGGACCCCGACGTGATCCTCGTCGGAGAGATCCGGGACCACGAGACGGCGCTCGAGGCGGTCCGTGCCTCGCAGACCGGGCACGTGGTCCTCTCGACGCTGCACTGCAACGATGCCGTCGACGCGGTCCAGCGGCTGTTCGACCTCGACGTCCACGCCAACTCCATCTCCAGCGAGCTGCTCGCGGTGGTCGCACAGCGACTCGCCAAGCGGGTCTGTGAGGGGTGCCGGCGCAGGGTCGACCCGGATCCGGAGATCCTCGCCGAGCTCTTCCCGGACGGGGATGTGCCGGAGGACTTCGAGTGCTGGGAGGGGGAGGGCTGCGATCGCTGCGGCGGTCACGGCACCCATGGGCGGATCGCGGTGATCGAGTTCCTGCGGACGCTGATGCCGGTCCGTGCGGCGATCTCGAGGCGGCCACCCGTGGACGAACTGCGGCTGGTGGCCCGGCAGAACGGGCTCGTCACGATGCGGGAGAGCGCGCTCCAACACGTCCGCGCCGGCAGAATCCCCCTTTCCGAACTCCCAAGGATCCTGCCGGCCGAACGCATGGCGCCCGAGCCGCCGCTCGAGTGAGGGTGGCTCGGCGAACGTCGGACGACTAGGCCGCGCCGACCTGCTGCAGGATGGACAGCATGTCCACGTCGGCGAGGTGCGCCACGACCTTCCCGTCGCGGACGTGGGTCACCGCCGTGCCCGTGACCTCGACGTGCTTCCCCGTGCCGGGGACGCCGAGGAATTCCCCTTCGTGCGTCCCGCGGAAGGTCCACCTGTGCGCGGCCGAACCGCCCTCCACGATCTCCTCGTCGATGGTGTAGTGACCGTCGGGGAAATTGGCGCGGAGACCCGCGACGATCTCCTTCAGTTCGTCCAGGCTGTGGGTTTCCGGGATCTGGCAACTCCGAAAGTGGATGTCGTCCGCGACGTACTCGTGCGCGGACGAGAAGTCGCCATCGTTCCAGACTTCCTCGACCCAGCGTCGGCTGATTTCCCGCGTCTGATCGCTCATCCCGCATCTCCCTCTCTCGAGTCGGTGAAGCCGGCGTTCGTGCCGGCTCCGGCTCCGGATCGTCCGTCCAGGACACCTCCGGCTCGGCAAGATGCGACGGGAGAGGCGGCTATCCTAGCACTTTGTCCGGGACCGACGGTCGGGTGCGATGTCGGTCGGGTGGTACTGCCGACCCGACACGAGCTCAGGCGCGCCGAAGCAGGAAGAACGCCGAGTGATCGAACTTCCGGTGCCACACCGTCGAGAAGGCCGTGTCGTCGAGCCAGTCGACCAGAGCGGGCAGATGGTAGGACGTGGTGACCGCCAGGTCGAGACGGTCCCGCCGGACGGGCTCGCCGGTGAGGCGCAGAGTCGTGTCGAGGCCGGTGCAGTAGATCATCAGATTCACCGCCCCCGGAATCCGCGTAAGCGTACGAGCCGCATCGAATCGAACCTCCACGTCGTCCACGGTCGCCGTGGTCGCGACCTCGACGGGGCCGAAGACGAAGCGGCGGACGGCTCCGACGTCGTAGTGGTCGGTCAGGTCGCCGCGAAGGGCACCCGAGGTGAGGTCCTCGTCCGTAACCAGTCCCTCGTCGTGGAGGCGGGCGTCCATGAGCAGGTAGTCGCCCGGCTTCATCAGGCGCCCGATGCTCTCCAGCAGCTCGTCCTCGCGGTAGTTGCCGAAGGTGAAGCCGGTGAGGGTGAAGAGCTGACGGCCCGTCCGGTCCGGATCCCGTGCGAGTGTCGCTTCCAGGTCCGTGAAGTCTCCGCAGACCATCTCGATGGGAAAGGTGTCGGGGACTGTGTCGGAGGAAGCGAGCCGGTGGGCCGCGCGCCGGAGCAGGTCGAAGGAGAAGTCCAGGCCCCGGTAGGAAGAAACTCCGAAATCCCGTGACAGCCCAGCCAGCAGCCGCTCGTCGACCGCGCCGTCCCCGGGCCCGAGACTGGTCACCCGTACGAACGATCCCGTGATCCGGTCGGCGGACAGGGCCTCGACGAGATCCGGGAGGGCGAGGTCGAGCTCCGAAAGCAGGGTGGCGTGCCCGTATCCGGGATCGTTGCACAGGTCCAGCCACCGCTGCGCGCAGATCGGCGTCGAATAGTGGTAGTAGAGGTCGCCCCTGACCACGCGATCGAGGTCACCGTAGACGTTGCGGGGGATCGCGTTGTGGGCCTCGTACATCGTGGCGTCGATGTGGAACGAGACGCGGTCGTCGTCCCCGTTCCACGCGTATGCCTTCGCCGCGCTGCTCACCGTTCCTCCGGCATGACCGGAATTCCGGCTTCCGCGAGGAGGTCGGCGAACTCCGGATCGCCATGGAGCCCCCGGAGCATCGGATCGACCGCCATGCTGGCGATCTGCCATGTACGCTCGGCTCGCGCAGCTTCGCGCAGGTCCGCGAGAGCCCCTGCGGTGTCGCCCAGCGCCGTCTTGAGAATGGCGGACTCGAAGAGCGGTCCACCTGCCCGGTCGTACTCCGCGACGAGGACACGCGCCGCCTGCGGGCTGCCCGCGAGCGCCCGAGCTGCCGCAAGGTCCGCGGCCCGGCGGGAATCGTGCCCGGTGAGGTCCGCCGCCCTGCCCAGGGTGATCGTGGCCTGATCGTAGTTGCCCTCGACGACCTCCAGCTGACCCAG
>DATFJS010000138.1:0-2224 GCA_035269045.1 Longimicrobiales bacterium
CGACGCGGGCGCCACGGTCGAGGACTTCACGCTGAACTACCTCGAAATCCCGGCGGTCCTCAAGGTCGGCCTGCCCCTCGGCGGTCTGAAGCCGAGCATCTTCGCGGGTGCCGCGCTGGGGTTCAACACCAGTTGTGAGTCCGGCGGTGGAGGAGACTGCGACGACCAGGTCACGTCGACGGAGTTCTCCGGGGTGGTCGGTGCGGACCTGGCCATCTACCTGAGCGGTATCTCGCTCTGGGCCGACGCCCGCTACAACGTGGGGCTCAACGATATCGCCGATGGCGACGCGTTCGGCGACTTCAAGAACCGCGCCTTCAACCTGACGGCCGGGATCGGCTTCCGACTGGGGGGCTGATCGGGTTCGTCGTCCGGAGTCGGGCGGCGGAACGGCAGGAACCGTGAGCGGGGGCCCGACCGGCTGGTCGGGCCCCCGCCGTGCATTCGGGCCTTCGGATCAGGGGTTGATCCGTCGAGGTCAGTCGTTCTTCGTGAAGATCTGGATGACGCCGTTCGCGGCGTCCGCGCCCCACTGTTCGATCGCGGCCTCGCCCTTCACGACTTCGATGCGATCGATGTCCTGGGGCCGGAGGTTGGATGCGGGGTCGGCCGAACGGGCGACCAGCACGCCGTCCACGTAGATCAGGGGCGCCCTGGCGTCGGCCATATCGGCGAGCGCGCCGAACGCCGGTGGGACCTCGATGATCTCGGGAGCGGGGGGTGCATCGGGCTGCTCGTGCACCACGACGTCGTCGCTCGCTCCAGCCTGGACCTCCCGAACCTTCAGGAAGCCGACTCGGCCGACACCGGCAGCCTTGACCGCGTCCTGAAGCGCCAGGACGGTACCCACCCGGACGTCCGGATGCAGCGCGACGAACACCTCGTCGTCCGGACGGGTCTCGACGTGCGCCCGCACGGCGGCTTCGATCTGATCGAGTTGCAGGATCCGGGAGTCGCCCCGGTCCTCCAGGGTGATCCGTCCGTCCGCGGCTACACGAACGACGAGCGCATTCTCCGGAACGGCCGCGTACGACGCGTCGATGAGGGGAGAGCTCGCCCGCTCCAGGATGGTCGCCTGCTCCCGGATCGTCGCCTGCTCGTAGATCGATGACGTCGTGGCTGTGAGCGAGCCGTCCGGCGGGGTGGTGACCTCCGTCGGGCGCGGCGTTTCGCACGCCACGACCGCGAGGACCGCGGCGACGAGCGTGAGGCCCGCGGCGCGGGCTCGAGCGATGGGGCGGGTTCTGAGTTTCATGGTTTCCAGCCTGCGTTCGAGGAAGGATGCGGGTTCGCGAAGGGCGGGAGCGAACAGGGTGCCGCGGCCGCCGTCCATCTGCACGGAGAGCAGAAGGCGACCGTATGCCCGGGGAGATGCACCCGAGTCGAGGACTCGGGCGTCGCAGTCGAATTCCACGGCCCGTCGCAGTCCGCGGAACTGCAGCCAGGCGAGCGGATTCCAGGGTGCGGCCGCGAGCAGGAAGATTCCCAGGCCCAATAGCTGAGGGTCTCGTGCCCAGCGGTGTTCGTTCTCGTGCCGCAGGATCAGCCGCCGTTGGCGGGCCTCGAGTTGGAGGGCCCACGCGGGAAGGACGATCTCCGGGTCGATCCACCCCACGACCGCGGGGCCGAATGTGTCCGAGACGCGCAGCAGGTCACCGTCGACGCGACGGCGAGGCCACCGCTCACGGCGCCGGGCCAGCGTCCAGGCGCCGCCGAGAAGCGACACGACCGTCACGAGGCTCGCCGCGGACCAGAGAATCGGGATCCAAGGAATCGAGGTCCGCGCGGTCTCGGGCAGCGACGATGATGCCAGCGTCACTACGTGGGCGATCGGAAGCGCCCGAGCCGCGGCTGCGCCGGCGTCCGCCCCGCCATCGGAGACGGGCCCCGACAGGAACGGAAGCGCCGCCGTGACGAGGAGCGCGACGATCCAGACCCACCGTTCCGGACGTCCGAGCCGACGAAGCGCGGCGGAGAATGCGCCCGCCACGCCGGTCACCAGACCGGACACCGCCAGAAGCCAGAGCACCGTCGCGATGCTCATGCGTCCTCCTCGGTATCGTCCAGTTCGTCGAGCAGCTCGCGCATGCGCCGAACCTCTTCCGCGTCCGGCTCCGCCGTCGACACCAGGCGCGCCAGTAGCATCTCGGCGGACCCCTGGAAGATCGTGTCGATCAGTCGCTGGAGCGCCGGGCCGCCGGCCTGCTCTGGCGTGACGACGGGG
>DATFJS010000139.1:0-7670 GCA_035269045.1 Longimicrobiales bacterium
CATTTCGGTGGGATCAGCACTGCGCCTGTTGCATCCGATCCGGGTAAGCGGCACTCTTGCGAGCGATGCGACACTACACCCGACTCCATTCCGGCCTCTCGGCCGCGCTGCTTGCACTCCTGTGCGTGACTGCGACGGGTCTACCATCGCACGGCCATGCCGAGGCCGAGGCAGACGGGGAAGGTCCCGCTCTGGTGGCGGTCGATCATCACGACCACGAAGTGACACTGGTCGAGTGGCAGGACCAGACTCCGTCGACCGGCGTGCAGGTTGCGTCGTTGCCCACGGCTCCGACGTTGCTGCCGATTCCGTCGCATCTCCCGGTCCTCGTGACGCCGACCACGGCGCTCCGTCCGCGAGAGCGGGCACCTCCGCCGGGCGCGCCCCGCGCCCCGCCCCGCACGATCTGACCGATTCGGCCCGTCCGGGCCGCGTCCTCCCTCCATATCCATCCGTCGCGGCACGTCCTCCTCCGAAGGGCGCGCTCGCACCCGTCGGAGTCGTGCATTGAACACCACATCCCGAATACAGCATTTCGTAGCGACGCTCCTTTTGGGCGTTCTGGTCGGCGTCGTCGCCGTGCCTGTACACGCAGCGCCCCAGGGCATCGGACCCGAGCAGGCCGCCGGGACCCGCGTCGTCACCCTCGACGAGGCGCTCGAATTGTTCGGCCGCAACAGCGCCGACCTTGCGGTCGCCCGGTCACGCGTCGCAGAGGCGGCGGGGGCTCTCCGTCAGGCCGGCGCGTTTCCCAACCCGACGCTAACCGGTACGCATGAGCCTCTATCGGACGGGGATGTCGACTACTCCGAGAGCTACCTGAACCTGAGCCAGCGTATCGAGTGGCCGGGACTCCGGTCGGCCCGGACGCGCGAGGTGGAGGCGCGGGCGAGTTCGGCACGCGCGGCGTTCGTCGCGGACAGCGCCCGGCTCGCCTTCCGGGTGAAGGAGGTCTACGTCCGGGCGCTGTTCGCCGCGGAATCCGAGGCAGAACTGGACCGCGTCGCCGAGGTCTTCCGTGGAGGCGCGGCCCGTGCCCAGGAGCGGCTCGCGGCCGGGGATCTCTCGACGTACGACCGCGAACGGATCCGTGCGGAGCGCCTCCGGTACGAAGCACGGCTCGCCGAGGTGCGCCTCGAGGCTGCGTCTGCCCGCCGCGAGCTCGCGCTCCTGATCGCACCGGGATCGGATGCGGCGCAGATCGCGCCAGAACCGCTCACGGGCACGCCACCGCAGGTGGGCGAACAGATCGCGCTGGCAACCGCGATGGAGCGTCGGCCCGATCTCGCCGCTGCCCGCGCGGCCGTCGCGGCGTCCGTGGCGGGCATCGATGCGGCCCGCGCCGAGCGCCTGCCTGATGTTACGGGCACCGCGGGCTACAAGCGCCAGTCCGACGGGCTCACCGGAATCTTCTTGGGACTCGCCGTGCCCCTCCCGCTGTGGGATCGGAACGGGGGCGCCATCGACGTGGCTACTGCCCGGGCAACCGGCGCTTCCAGACAGGCCGACCTCGTGCGGATCCAGGTCCGCAACGACGTGCTGCGGACGTTCGAGCGCTACCGGGCGCTCGTTGCCCGCGCGGAGCTGGTCGCCTCCCTGGGCGCGGCCGGCGGCGCACCCGACCTCCTGGACATCGCGCGGGTCGCGTGGAACGAGGGGGAGACGGAACTCATCCAGCTCCTCGACGCCGCTGAAGCACACCTGGACGCTCGCCTCGCCGCTGCGCGGCTCCGGACCAGCCTCTGGACCAGCTACTTCGACCTCGAACGAGCGGTGGGCGGATTCGACGCCGCGCTCGCGCCGGAGAACGACCGATGAAGACGATCGCACGTACGCCCCTCGTATCCCTCCTCACCTTCGCGCTCATCACCGGCTGTGGGGGCGAGCCGGTCTCGGAAGAGCCGGGAGCCGAGATCGGCGCGGTGGTGGTGACCCAGTGGAACGACGCCACCGAGCTCTTCCTCGAGTATCCGCACATCGTGGCGGGGGAGCAGACCGGCAACTGGGCCATCCACCTCTCCGACATGTCGGATTTCAAGCCGATCACGTCGGGGACGCTGACGGTGCGCTTCGAGCGCGGCGGAGCGACGGCCCGGACCTTCACGATCGACGACGTCGCGCGGGACGGGATCTTCCTGCTCGACCCCATCGTCGAGCAGCCGGGCACGTACACCGTCGTGCTCGACCTCGAGAGCCCGCAGGTGAACAGCTCCCACACGCTCCCTGAGGTCACGGTCTTCCCTTCGATGGCCGAGGCGCCGCTCGCCGAAGAGGAGGAGGACGGCGGAATCGGCTTTCTGAAGGAGCAGCAGTGGAAGATCGACTTCGCCGTGAATCCGGCGGAGATCGACTCGGTGCGATCACGCTTCTCTGCGCCCGCCGAGGTCGTTGCGCCCGACGGCGGGATGGTGCGGGTGGATGCGCCCGTGGCCGGAATGGCGTCGGCCGTCGCCAATCGCTCGGCACCCTCCATAGGTCAGCGCGTCCAGACCGGACAGACCCTGGCGGTGCTCGCGCCCGATGCGTCGGAGGTGGGCTTCGCGGAGCTCCGAGCCCGGGTCGAGCGGCTCGGACGGGAGACCGATCGGGCCGAGCGGCTCTTCGCGGCGGGTGCGATACCGGAGCGCCGCCTGGAGGAGGCGCTCCACAATCTGGAGGTCGCGCAGGCGCAGCTCGACGCGCTCGGCGCCTCGTCTGCGGGGGACGGCTACCAACTCACCCTAACCGCGCCGATCTCCGGTGTGGTGGCAGAGCGCTCGTTGGTTCCGGGCTCACGCGTTGGGGCAGGCGAGCACCTCTTCACGGTGGTGGACCCCTCGACGGCCTGGCTGAAGGTGCATGTGCCTGCGGGCTTGCTCGGCTCTATGTCGCGGACCGCGCCCGCCACCTTCGTGCTGGAGGGGGAGGAGGAGGCACGGGCCACAACGTCGCTTGTCGCGGTCGGCACCATGCTGGATCCGGCGACGCGCACCGCGCCGGCGATCTACCGGATCGCGGGTGGCATGCAGGGGATGGCGCTGGGGCACCTCGCCCGCGCCTTCGTCCCGACGGAGGCGATGGAGACGGGGGTGGTGGTGCCAGCGTCGGCGATCGTCGACGACAACGGGACCCCGGTTGCCTACGTGCAGCTCGGCGGCGAGACGTTCGAGCAGCGGATCCTGACGCTCGGCCCGAGTGACGGGCGCCACACGCTGGTCCGGACCGGCATCGACCCCGGCGACATGGTCGTGACCACGGGGGCCTACCAGGTCCGACTCGCTTCCATGTCCGGCGGCGAGTTCGCCGGCGGACACGCGCACTGAGGAGGCCGACATGCTCGACGCACTCATCCGCTGGTCGATCCGGAATCGACTCCTGGTCGTCGCGGCGTCCGCGCTGCTTCTGGTGGCGGGGACGATCACCGCTACCAGAATGCCGGTCGACGTCTTCCCCGACCTGACCGCGCCGACCGTCACCGTCCTCACCGAGGCGCACGGCATGGCGCCCGAGGAGGTCGAGACGCTCGTCACCTTCCCGCTCGAGACGGCGGTCAACGGTGCCACCGGCGTGCGCCGCGTGCGGTCGTCCACCTCCCAGGGCATCAGCATCGTCTGGGTGGAGTTCGAGTGGGGCACCGACATCTACCGGGCCCGGCAGATCGTCAACGAGAAGCTGCAGCTCGCCTCGGCGGGGCTGCCGGGCGGCGCCGGTCCACCCGTGCTCGCTCCGATCTCGTCGATCATGGGCGAGATCATGCTCGTGGCGGTCACCGGCGACGACCGGGTGAGCGAGATGGAGCTCCGGTCGATGGCCGACTGGACCATCCGGCGGCGACTCCTCGCGGTGCCCGGCGTGTCGCAGGTCATCCCCCTCGGGGGTGAGGTGCGGCAGTATCAGGTCCAGGTCGATCCGACGCGTCTGCCCCCGTACGGGCTGACGCTTCAGGACGTGCTGCACGCCGCGGCGGGCTCAAACGTGAACGCCTCGGGGGGCGTCTATCAGGACGGTGGACAGGAGTATCTGATCCGCGGGACCGGGCGCGTCGGAGGTATCGAGGACATCGCGCAGACGGTGGTGGCGACACGGAACGGCACGCCAATCCTCATTGAGGATGTCGCGGAGGTGCGGATCGGCCCGGGCGTGCAGATCGGTCGCGGGTCTGCCAGCGCACGGCCCGCGGTGATCCTCTCGGTCCAGAAGCAGCCGGACACCAACACCCTCGAGCTGACCGAGCGCATCGACGAAACACTGGGCGAGATCGACGCGACGCTTCCCGAGGGGATGACCATCAATCGGGGCATCTTCCGGCAGGCGAACTTCATCGAGACCGCGGTGGAGAACGTGCTGGAGGCGCTGAGGGACGGCGCCTTCCTGGTCGTCCTGATCCTCTTCCTCTTCCTGTGGAGCTTCCGCACCACCTTCATCTCGGTAATGGCGATTCCGCTGTCGCTGGTGAGTGCGGTGTTCGCGCTGGAGCTGCTGGGCATCACGATCAACACGATGACGCTCGGCGGGATGGCGATCGCGATCGGCGCGCTGGTCGACGACGCGGTGATCGACGTCGAGAACGTCTTCCGAAGATTGCGCGAGAACCGTCAGCTACCGCCAGAGGACCGGCTCCCCGCCGATGAGATCATCTTCCGCGGCTCGAAGGAGATCCGGGCGAGCATCATCACGGCGACGTTCATCATCTCGATCGTCTTCGTGCCGCTCTTCTTCCTTAGCGGGATCGAGGGCCGGATGCTCCGGCCGCTGGGGCTCGCCTACATCGTCGCGATCATGTCGTCGCTGGTGGTCGCGCTCACCCTCACGCCGGCCCTCGCCGCCTACCTGCTGCCGCAGTCGAAGGCGATGGACACCGATGAGGAGAGCTGGGTCGCGCGGAATCTGAAGGCCGCGTACGCACGCACCCTCGGACCCGTGCTCCGGCATCCGGTCCTCGTCATGGGCGGCGCCGGCGCGCTGGTCGTGGCCGCGCTGGCGATGGTGCCGACGCTGGGCCGTTCCTTCCTCCCGGAATTCCAGGAGGGCACGCTCGTGGTGAGCACCGTCTCGATTCCAGGCACGTCGCTCGACCAGTCCGACGCGCTCGGCCGCCGGATGGAGGAGATCATGCTCGAGCACCCGGCGGTGGTGGAAACCGCCCGCCGCACTGGACGCGCGGAACTGGACGAACACGCGCAAGGCGCGAACGCCGCGGAGATCGACGTGCGCCTCGACCTCGAGGGGTACGACTACGACGTCGTCGTGGAGGAGCTACGCCTTGAACTCGGCGCCGTCCCGGGCACACAGATCACGATCGGTCAGCCGATCGGGCACCGCATCGACCACATGCTATCGGGGACGCGGGCAAGTATCGCCGTTAAGCTGTTTGGCCCTGACCTCCGTGAACTCCGGTCGCTTGCCGCGCGCATCGAGACCGTGGTCGCCGGCGTGGAGGGGACTGCGGACGTATCCGCAGAGCAGCAGGCGGACGTGCCCCAGATCCGTATTGCGATGAACCGCGCGGCGATGGCGCGATGGGGCGTCACGCCCGCTCACCTCGGCGAGGCGATCGACGTCGCCTTCGCCGGCGAAGCGGTGAGTCAGGTTCTCGAGAATCAGCGCAGTTACGACCTCGTCGTGCGATACGCCGAATCCTACCGGGGGAGCCTCGACGCCATCCGCACCGCGCGTATCAGTGCGCCCGACGGCACACAGGTGCCGCTCTCGAGCCTGGCCGAGATCCGGCGGGACGCAGGTCCCAACATGATCTCCCGCGAGAACGTGCAGCGGAAGCTGGTCGTGCAGTCGAATGTCGCCGGTCGCGATGTCGGCAGCGTCGTAGAGGAAATCCGCGAGAGGATCTTGGCCGAGGTGCCGATGCCCGACGGCTACTACGTCGAGTACGGCGGGCAGTTCGAGTCCGCGGAGCAGGCCACGCGGCGCATCGCGCTTCTGTCACTGCTCTCGCTCGCGCTGATCCTGCTGCTGCTCTACCTCGAGTTCGGGTCGGTGCGACAGTCGCTGCTGGTAATGGTGAACCTGCCCCTCGCGCTGGTGGGGGGTGTGTTCGCGATCGTGCTCACGGGGGGCGTGCTGAACATCGCCACCCTGGTAGGCTTCATCACCCTCTTCGGAATCGCAGTGCGGAACGGGATCCTGATGGTCTCGCACTACAATCATCTGCTGGCAGAAGGCGCCACGCTGGAGGATGCGGTGTGGCGCGGCTCCATGGAGCGTCTCAATCCGATCTTCATGACCGCCCTAACAGCTGGGCTCGCACTGGTACCACTCGCGTTGGCTGGCGGGGAGCCCGGAAACGAGATCCAGAGTCCGCTCGCCGTTGTCGTGCTCGGCGGCCTGCTTACCTCACTTGTCCTCAACATGGTGGTCGTACCGGTCCTGTTCGCGCGGTGGGGCCTCCGACCGACCCGGAGCGCCCCGTCATGACCCTGCCTTCGTCCCACCCGGCCCGACTCGCTGCGTTCGGACTGGCCGTGCTGGCCATCCTCTTCCTGCCCGGCGAGGCGGTCGCCCACGGGGTCACCCTCGGCGACAAGGGCTTCATCGAGCAGAGCACGGGCATCCTGCTGATGCCGTTCGCCTACCTTGGCGCGAAACATATGGTCACCGGCTACGACCATCTGCTCTTCCTGCTGGGCATCATCTTCTTTCTGTACAAGCTCAAGGATGTCGGGCTGTACGTGACGCTGTTCGCGGTCGGCCACTCCGTGACGCTGCTCTTCGGCGTGCTCACGAACATCAGCGTGAGCGCATACCTTGTGGACGCGATCATCGGACTCTCGGTCGCCTACAAGGCGCTCGACAACCTCGGCGCGTTCAAGCAGTGGTTCGGTTTGCAGCCGAACACGCGGATCGCGACGCTCGTGTTCGGACTGTTCCACGGGTTCGGTCTCGCGACCAAGATCATCGACTATGAGATGTCCCCGGACGGGATGGTCGCGAACCTCATCGCGTTCAACGTCGGCGTCGAGGCGGGCCAGGTACTGGCGCTCGCGGGCATCCTGATCGTGATGGGCTACTGGCGCCGAACGAACAGCTTCGTGCGCCACGCATACGGAGCCAACGTGGCGGTCATGACCGCCGGGTTCGTGCTCATGGGCTACCAGCTGGTCGGCTACGTCGTCGCCGGCACCCTCTGACGTCAACGGGACTACCTCCATGCACAACGCACCTGCGCCGAACCCGGACGATCTGCCCTCGAGCCGCAGCCTGTTGCGGTCCACCCTCATCGCCGCGGTGGCCGCCGTGGCGATCCTCGTCACTTTCGTGCTCCCAGCCGAGTACGGCGTCGACCCGACCGGGATCGGGAACGTCCTCGGCCTGAAGGAGATGGGCGAGATCAAGATGCAGCTCGCACGGGAGGCCGCGATCGCCGACTCGATCGAAGCGTCGCTGGGGGCCGCGGGCGCGCCCGACGGGGCGGTACCGGTCGAGGCGGTGGCGGCCGGGGAGACACTCCCGGACGGCACCTCGGGGACGACGGGGCAGCCGGTGCAGACCATGGACGCGACCGGCACACCCCTCCGGGCGCACGTGACCGAGATCTCGCTCGACCCCGACCAGGGGCTCGAGATCAAGCTCCGGATGGACGAAGGGGCCCGGGTGAACTTCTCGTGGTCCGCATCGGGCGGCTCGGTCAATTACGACCTCCACGCCGACAACGAGTCTGTCGACTACTTCAGCTA
>DATFJS010000140.1:0-2976 GCA_035269045.1 Longimicrobiales bacterium
CGTGCAGGCCCATTCCTGGCAGAGCGTGACCGGTCACCTCGTGCCGCATCCGCCCATCTCGCGGGACCTGTACTACGGCGCCCGTATCCCGTGGTTCGAATATTTCGAGGCCGACAGGGAGGTGCCGCACCAGGGGCGCTCGCTTCGGGATCTGGACGATCGGGGCCTGGGGAAGACGGCGTAGGATCATCCGCCGGGAGACCAGTGCCGGGGAAGTCACGCCCGGGGCGGAACCTCCCCCTCTGGGCACGGGGGGCTGCGGCACATACTTTGCGATGCAAAGTGGGGCCGACGCACTCGCATGGTGTCGGCACGCCGTCTTCCTCCGTCCTGCATCTTTCATGACCCGTTTCTTCCGCCGTCTCAAGGCCGCCGCCGGTATCGGCTTCGCCTGGGGGGCCGCCTGGTTCGCCGCAGGCATGGCCATGTTCTTCGCCGGTGCGCGCGCGGACGTCCCCTTTCCGCTGTTCTTCGGGATGCTGGGATTTCTGGCCGGCACCACGTTCTCGGGCGTACTCATGGTGGCCGAGCGGAAGCGGGGCTTCAGGCAGATGTCGATTCCGCGGTTCGCGATCTGGGGAGCTCTGGGAGGCGCGGCCCTGGCCGGAATCTTCGGCGGTGCCGTGTGGCTGTCCGAGGGTGTACTCGCCCCGCTCACCGCCACCATCATCGTCTTCCCGATCGCCGGCGCGCTGTCGGCGTCCGGCACGCTCGCCCTCGCGCGACGGGCGGACGGGAGCAGCGAGATCGAGCCCGGGGTGGATGTCGACGACATCGGACTGAGTGCCGAGGAGGAGCGGGAGTTGCTGGGCGGGTAGGGGCGGCGCGCGGCCGATAGGACGTGCCACCGGCCGCGCCGCACTCCCCTTCCGCCTACATCGTGATGTGCTCGCCGATGACCTCTTCGGCGGAACGGATCTTCCCCCGCGTATTGGCCTGGTCGAAGTAGGTGTACCAGTCGACCGACGCGATGTCTCTCTCGAACTGGCGGGCGGTCGCCTCGTCCGGCATGCGGAGGACCGAGACGTAGGCGTGCCCCGTCCCATGCGGGATCTCGGGATCGATGCTCGCCATCGCGATCGTCTCGATACCCATCTCCTCCTCGTGTTTCCGGATGATCGGCATGATGCTCTCGATGAACGCCTGCCGCTTTTCGGGGGAGGCGTCCTGCCAGGCCTGCTTCGGGGTCCACTGTTCGACGTAGATGTACACGGGATTCCTGTCGTTCGGAGGTCGGTGGAGCGGGGACGCGGGCAAGATGCGGCCTGACCGGTGTCGGCGCGAGCGAGCGCGCCATGGAGCGCGCCATGGAGCGCGCCCTTCCGGTCCGATCGGCTTCGTGCGGACCTCTGCCGCCGTGGGTTCGGCCGTGTCCGGAACGCTCTCGCAGGTTTGGTATATATATGTGCAACAACACTTTACACAATTACTGCACACATACCTGAAATGATAAACGACTGGAGAACCTGGGCTGCAGGCGCGCTGATCGGATTCTGGATCTGGCGAGTGGCCGCGATGGACAGCCCGATCGGACTGATACTTTTCGCCACGTCCGCCGTCCTGCTCGTGGCTGGCCTGCTGTTGATGAATGCGTGGGGTAGAGCGCAGCGGGACGCGGAGGCCTGACGCGCCCGCACCCCGCGTGGCCCTCCGACCCGGCTCCTGTTTCTGCCTCGTACGATGATCTCACCATTTTCCGGACGAGGCCCCCTCCTTCTCGACGGCGGCCTCGCGACCGCGCTCGAGGCGAAGGGCTTCGACCTCGACGACCCGCTCTGGTCGGCGCGGCTGCTGATCGAGGCACCGGACGCGATCAGGGAGGTGCATACCGACTTCCTCGAGGCCGGAGCGGATGTCATCGCCACGGTCAGCTACCAGGCGAGTCTGCCCGGCTTCGCGGCGCGCGGGATCGGGCGCGAGGAGGGGGTGCGGCTGCTCGAACTCGCGACGCGCCTCGCGGTCGAGGCACGGGACGCATTCCGGGCGGGGGTGGACGACACGTCGGACCGCCGCCGCCCCCTCGTGGCCGCGAGCGTCGGCCCGTACGGCGCGTACCTCGCCGACGGTTCCGAGTACCGGGGCGACTACGGGGTGGGCCGCGACGAACTCTACGACTTTCACCGGGCGCGGTGGCATCTGTTCGCGGAGGGTGAGGCCGACCTCATCGCCTGCGAAACGATCCCGTCGGCGCTCGAGGCGGAGGTGCTTCTCGACCTGCTCGGCGAGACACACGACGCGCACGCCTGGATCAGCTTCAGCTGCCCCGACGGCCGGCACATCTCGGACGGCGCGCGCATCGCGGACGTCGCGGCGCGCTGCGACGGCACACCGAACCTCGTCGCGCTCGGGGTGAACTGCACGAAGCCCCGTCACATCGCGTCGCTGATCGGGGAGATCCGGTCGACCACCGACCTCCCGATCCTCGTCTATCCGAATGCGGGGGAGGAGTACGATGCCGAGACGCGGAGCTGGGTGGAGGTGACCGACGAGGGCAGGGGGGCCGCGGCGCTACCCGAGCTCGCTCGCGGATGGCTGGAGGCCGGAGCGTCGGGGGTCGGGGGATGCTGCCGTGTGAGTGCGGACGACATCCGGGCGCTGGACCGGGTGCTGCGCGGCTGAGGGCGGGTCGACCGGAGGCCCGAAGGTGCGTGTCTCCTTGCGATCCCACCGCGCTTGTGCGCAGGTCGGCCGCACGGCTACCGTCTCCGCCCTCGTCCAGGACCCCCCGTGCAGGAGCATACGCACCCATGATCACCCCGCCCCTTCGCCGACGTGCGGCGCTTCCCGTGCTGGTGCTGAGCGCGGCCCTCCTCCCGACGATGGCGGCGGCCCAGGAGGTCACGGTCTCCGACTACGCCCGCGCGGAGCAGTTCCTGTCCTGGAACGTGAGCGACCTCGTGTCCGGCGATCAGGTCACGCCTCGCTTCTTCGACGGCGACCGCTTCTGGTTCCGGAGCAACACGTCGACGGGACACG
>DATFJS010000141.1:0-3076 GCA_035269045.1 Longimicrobiales bacterium
TGGCTCGCGGTCGGCGGCTGGGTCTTCTACAACACGCAGGTGCTGAACGCGTACCCGGCTCAGCGGGAGGCCGAGGCCGCGCAGGTCGCCTACGAGACCACGTACAAGCAGGACTGGACCGGTGTCCCGCAGCCTCGTGCGGTCACGCTGGAGTACGGAATCGACATCTACCCGGAGGAGCGCGACCTCCGCGCCCGGGGCACGTCCATCTGGGTCAACAAGTCCGATGCGCCCATCGACACGCTCTTCCTGAACGTGTCGCGACAGGTCGACATGTCGATGGAGATCCCGAACGGCACGCTGGTCCGCGAGGACGCGCAGACCGCGGTGGAGTTCTGGGCGCTCGACCCGGCGATGCAGCCGGGCGACAGCATGACGGTGAACTGGACCGCAGACTACGTCACCGAGGGCTTCGAGAACCAGGTTCGGGTCACCCAGGTCTCGCCGAACGGCACCTTCTTCAACAACGGGTTCATCACGCCCTCGCTGGGCTACGACGAGAGCCGCGAGATGCAGGACCGCAACGAGCGCCGGAAGCAGGGTCTCCCGGAGCGCCCCCGCATGCCGGAACTGCGCCGCGACTGTGGCGATCTCTGCCGTGACAACTACATCTCGGACGACGCGGACTGGGTGACGTTCGAGACGGTGATCAGCACCTCCCCGGACCAGATCGCGGTGGCACCGGGCTCGCTCGAGGAGGAGTGGGAGGAGGGCGGCCGGCGGTACTTCCGGTACGTGCTCGACCATCCGTCGCTGCCGTTCGCGAGCTTCATTTCCGCCCGCTACGAGGTGGCGCGGGAGGAGTGGGAGGGGGTCGACGTCGAGGTCTACCATCACCCCGCCCACACCTACAACGTCGAGAAGATGCTGCGCTCGATCCGGCGCTCCCTCGACTACAATCGGGAGCAGTTCGGGCCGTACATGCACGATCAGGCCCGGATCATCGAGTTCCCGCGCTACGCCACCTTCGCGCAGGCCTTCCCGGGGACGATGCCGTACTCGGAGGCCATCGGCTTCATCGCGCGCATCGAGGACGAGGAGGACATCGACTTCGTCTTCTACGTCGTGGCCCACGAGATGGCGCACCAGTGGTGGGCGCACCAGGTGATCGGTGCCGAGGTCGAGGGTGCGACGCTGATGTCGGAGACGCTCTCGCAGTACTCCGCACTGATGACGATGGAGCGGGAGTACGGGCAGGAGCAGATCCACAAGTTCCTGAAGTACGAGATGGACAACTACCTGAGTTCGCGGGGCGCCGAGGCGCTGCAGGAAAAGCCGCTCATGCGTGTGGATGCCTCGCAGGGGTACGTCCACTACCGGAAGGGTGCCGTTGTCCTCTATTACCTCCGAGAGATGCTGGGCGAAGACGCGCTCAACTCGGCGCTGCGGGATCTGGTCGACGAGTTCGGATACGCGGGGCCGCCGTACCCGACCAGCCACGAGATGGTGGATCGGATCCGTGCGGTCACGCCGGACTCGCTGAGGTACCTCATCACCGACCTGTTCGAGGAGATCACGCTCTACGACAACCGCGTGGTCGGGGATCCCGTGATGGAGGAGCTGGAGGACGGGCGCTGGCGTGTGACCTACGACGTCCAGACCGCCAAGATCCGGGCCGACTCGGTCGGCGTCGAGACCCAGATCCCCATGGACGACTACGTCGATCTCGCCGTGCTCGGCCGCCCCGAGGAGGGGGCCGAGCGGGGAGAGGTGCTGGCACGCGAGCGCCGCCGGCTGACCGACGGGGAGCACACGATCGAGTTCGTCGTCGACGAGCTTCCGTGGCAGGTCGCCGTGGACCCCGACTACTACCTCATCGACCGGGTGCCGGACGACAACATCGCTCGTGTGCGGGAGGGTGGATGACGAGGAACGTTCGACGGCGTGCGCGGGTCATAGCCGCACGGCCCCGTCTCGTGATAGCTTTTCGATCTTCGGTGTCGTCAGGCGGAGTCACCGATCATTTCGTGTCTCATTCCAGGTTCAAGATGTCTCGCTTCGCTCTTCCCGCGGTGCTTGCCGCGACAGCTGCCCTCGCCCTCCCGGCGTCCGGTCAGACGTACTACGAGGATGTACGTCCGGTGCTGGTCGAGAACTGCATGAGCTGTCACTCGGAGGCCGGGGTCTCCTGGTCGATGGAGGACCCGGAGTCGGCGTATGAGCGGGCACGTCGGATCGCGCGGGCGATCGACCAGCGCCGCATGCCGCCGTTCCTCGCCGAGCGAGGGCACCAGCAGTACGTCGGTGACGTCACGCTCGACGACGAGACCGTCATGATGATTCGCCGGTGGGCCGAGGCCGGATACCCGAAGGGTGACGCCCGTCCGGATCCGGAGATGGCCGCCGCGATGCGACATCACCCGGACTTCGAGCCCGACGTGACGACCGAGGTGCTGCCCGAGGAAGGCTACCTCCCGAATCAGGCGAGCGACGACGACTATCGCTGTTTCCTCGTCGACTGGACCGGGGACGTCGACTCCTACGTGACGGGATTCCGCGCCGTGCCCGGCAACCGGGAGGTCGGACACCACGTCGTGGTGTACGCGGTCGAGCCGGAGATGTGGGACGCATACCGGGCGCTCGAGGATATCGAGGAGGGTCCGGGATACACCTGCTTCGGTGGGGCTCTGCCCGACGAACTGGTGCGTGATCGAGCCCGGATCGACGCCTACGAGGCGGAGAACGACCACGGGGTGCGGGAACTGTCGCAGGCCAACTGGTGGCTCGCGCACTGGGCCCCCGGCATGGATGGACACGTCTTCCCCGAGGGGACCGGCCTGAAGCTGGAGCCCGGTGCCGGCATCGTCGTGCAGATGCACTACTACGGCGGCGCGGCCCCCGGGCAGCGTGACTCCGGCACACGGATGGACTTCGTGACCGCCCCCGCGGTGGAACGCCCCGCCATGCATCTGCCGCAGACGGACAACGACTGGTTCAACGCGCCCGCCGACGCGGAGATGATCATCCCCGCGGGGGAGATGCGCACGTACGAGTACCGCGACGATCTCGATGACGTGCTCGGCTACATCGCCGAGATTGCGGGCGTGCCGGCGGACGACGTGACCGCGCTCGAGAT
>DATFJS010000142.1:0-2435 GCA_035269045.1 Longimicrobiales bacterium
AGATCCTGGGCAACCCGGAGTCGGACCGCCTGTCGATCGTCTCCTTCGTGATTCGGTACGGTGACCACCACCTGCACCACAATTTCGTGGTCGCGGTGCTGAACGACCTGTTCGGGATCCAGTCGCGGGGCGGCTGCTCCTGTGCGGGGCCGTACGGGCACCGGCTGCTGGGCATCGACATCGATCGCTCGCACGAGTTCGAGCGGGAGATCGGGCGCGGATGCGAGGGCATCAAGCCCGGCTGGGTGCGCGTCAACTTCAACTACTTCATCGACCGGCACACCTTCGACTACGTCATCGAGGCCGTGCGGCTCGTGGCGGAGCACGGATGGCGGCTGCTTCCGCTCTACACCTTCGAGCCGAAGACCGGCCTGTGGCGGTATCGGGACGGGCTGGCCGAGCCGCCGATGAGCCTGCACGACATTTCGTACGACGAGGGACGGATGACGTATCGCCCCCGGCGGCACGAGTTCGCGGGCGAGGACCTCGCGGAGTATCTTGAGGCATCGCGGGTGCTGCTCGAGCGCGGCGTCGATACCCCGGCGGACTGCTGTGACGATCTGTCGGACGACTTCCGGCACCTGCAGTGGTTTCCGCTGCCGGAGGATGTGGCCGCCGGGTCGGTCGCGCCCTGATGCTCGCGGCTCTCGCGGCCCTGTTTCTCGCCACGAGCGTCATCGGCGTGCACTCGCAGCAGACCGGGGAGGAAGTCCCGACTGCCGGTGCCACCGTGGGTGCGGAATCGAATGCGGCTGCGGCGTACACCTCCCACCTGTTCCCGTCGGGCGAGTTCGTCCCGGGGTTCTTCGCCGACCCGATGCGGCCCAGCCTCTACGGCGGGGTCACGTCCACCAGCTTCGACCGACCCAGCGTACTGGCACGGGGGGACCGCGCGATCACCCTGGCGGCGATCGGGGTGGGGGGACGCTTCGGACTCTGGGGTCTCGAGCGGCCGGCGCCCGGGGGAGGGATGGACGGCCTTCGCGTCGACCTGTTCGTGGCGACCTTCAGCCAGTTCAACATCTCGGTCCGCGAAGCCGACCTGCTGAACGCGGACTACACGGTGGGTCCGTCGCTGAGGGTACGACGTGGGGCCTGGGCGGGGCGCTTCCGGTTCTACCACCAGAGCAGTCACCTCGGCGACGAACTCCTGCTCGGGGCGCCGGAACTGGAGCGGGTGAGCATCACCTTCGAGGCGATGGACGTATCGCTGATCCGCCGGCTCCGGGTCGGGCCCGCCGCGGTCCGGGCCTACGGGGGCGGGGGCGTGATCACCCGATCCGACACGAATCTCGACCCCGGAATCCTGGAGTGGGGAATGGAGCTGCGGAGTGCGGCGGCGTCGCTCGCGGGGCTTCCACCGAGGGTGCAGCCGGTCGCCGCCGTGCACTTCCGGTCCCTGCAGCTCCGGGACTGGGGCACGACCACGAGCGTCCGGGCCGGCGTCGAGATTCGAAACGCATCCGGACGTCGGGGCGTGCGTGTCCTCGGCGTGCTGACGAACGGGTATCTGCCGTTCGGCCAGTTCTTCACCGATACCGAACTGCGGAAGGCCGGGATGGAGCTGCAGCTCATCCTCTGAGGCGCCGCCGGTCGTTCAGGGGTCGCTGCAGTCGCGCTGGAAGCCGCAGTTGAGGCAGACGACCTTGCAGTGCCGGTCGAGCACGGGCCCACCGCACAGCTCGCAGGTGAGGCCGGGGGTGGCCTCGGTCCTGGGCATGGCGCGGCCGCGCGGTCGGTCGGGCTCGGCGTCGGGCTGGTCGGCGGCGGACGGGTCGGCCGGAGAATCGTGCTGGCCGGCCGCCCCGGGCTCCGGACTCCGATCTCGCTCCCCGGTCACGAGCCCACTCCCTCGTCGATCGCTTCGCGCGGCAGGTCCGAGGTGCGCCCGATCCCCTGCGCCAGGTACGCCCGGGATCGCTCCACGTAATGCGCCCCGCCGCCCTCGACCCACGTCGCGGAGGCACCCTCCAGCGTCTTCCTGACGCTCGCGGGCACGCCGGCGACCAGCGATCGATCGGGAATCGCGTCCCGCTCCTTCACCACGGCCCCGGCCGCGACCACGCAGGAGGTGCCGATCTTCGCGTCCTGAAGAATGACGGCGTTCATGCCGACCACGGTGAAGTCGCCGATCGTGCAGCTCTCGAACTTCGCTCCGTGACCGATGGTGCAGTCCGCACCCACGATCGTGGGCCCCCAGTGGCCGACATGCACGACACACTGGTCCTGAATGCTGGTGCGGGGCCCGATCACGATCGAGTGGTCCGGGCTGTCACCCCGCAGCACCGCCCCGAACCAGATCGAGGATTCGGCACCGATTTCGACGTCGCCGAGGATCACGGCGTCGGGCGCCACGAAGGCGGTCGGGTGGATCCGTGGCCAGACACCGTCGATGGGCAGGACGGTAGCCATCAAGAGCATCCCCGCTCGTTTCC
>DATFJS010000143.1:0-4428 GCA_035269045.1 Longimicrobiales bacterium
GAGTTCGTCGACGGGGAGGGCAGCATCCGCTTTCAAACGGCGGAGTACGCCCGGTGGGAGTGCGACATCCAGGCGTATGCGTGCATGGGCCCGGACAGCGTGGCGGCCCGCCCCGACTGGCAGGTGCCTTCGCCCGACGGACGGTGGGTGGCGTACGAGCACGAGGAGAACCTCTGGGTGCGCGAGGTCGCCACGGGCGATTCGACGCAGCTCAGCACCGACGGGATCGAGGACTACGGATACGCGGTGGTGCCGGAGGGGTGCTGTCAGGAGATCACCAACCGGCGGGCGGGCGAGCGCCTGCCTCCGGTCCTTCACTGGTCGCCCGATTCGCGGCGCATCGCGACGCATCGCTACGACGAGCGGGAGGTCGAGCAGTTCCACCTGCTGGAGGCGGCCGACGGACGGCCGATCCTGCATTCGTGGGCGTACGCGCTGCCCGGCGACTCGGTGATCCCGACGGTCGAGCTCTGGTTCTTCGATGTGGACGTCGGGGCCGTAGAGAGCGGAGCCGCGGGGAGTAGCGCCGGCGTGCAGGCCGCCGTGGAGCCGCAGCCCGGCTACTTCACCACGGGCGACACGATCTGGCGTGACGTGCAGTGGGCCGACGACGGACAGACCGCGTTCTACACGCACCGCAGCCGCGACTTCAAGACCGTGCAGCTCTTCCGGGTCGACCCGACGAGCGGCGCGGCGACACGTGTCCTCGAGGAGACGGGCCCGACCTACGTCGAGCTGAACCAGATGAGCGGGTTCAACCCCAACTGGCGAGTGCTGGGCGACGGCTCCGAGGTACTGTGGTGGTCCGAGCGGGACGGCTGGGGGCACCTGTACCTGTACGACGGTCAGGGCACCCTCCAGAACCAGGTCACGTCCGGAGCGTGGCTCGTGCTCGACGTCCTTCACGTCGACGAGGCGAACCGCCAGGTCTACTTCACGGGCCTCGGGCGGGAGGATGGACGCCATCCGTACTTCCCGCATCTGTACCGCGTCGGGCTGGACGGGAGCGGGCTCACGCTGCTCAGCTCCGAGGACGCTTCGCACCGCGTCACGGCCTCACCGTCGGGACGCTGGTTCGTGGACACGTATTCCACGCCCACCGAGGCGCCCACCACCGTGGTGCGCACCCGGGACGGCCGCGCGAGCCGGACGATCGAGGAAGCGGACATCTCGCGGCTGGTCGAGACAGGCTGGACGCCGCCGACGGCGTTCACCGCCAAGGGCCGGGACGGGCGCACGGACGTCCACGGCCTGCTCTGGTTCCCGTCCGACTTCGATCCCGAGGGGACGTATCCGGTGATCGACTACATCTATCCCGGGCCCCAGATCGGGTCGGTCACGAACTACGACTTCACCCCCGCGGGAGGCCTCGGCGCGCGGGCGCTGGCCGAGCTGGGATTCATCGTCTTCGCCGTGGACGCCTTCGGCACGCCGAACCGCTCGAAGGCCTTCCACGACGGCTACTACGGTGACATGGGAGACAACGGCCTCCCCGATCACATCGCCGCCATGAAGGAGCTGGCCGTCCGCCATCCGCAGATGGACCTCGGCCGCGTGGGGATCTACGGGCACTCCGGGGGCGGGTTCTCCTCCACCGACGCCATCCTGCGGCATCCCGACTTCTTCAAGGTCGCCGTGTCGGGTGCGGGGAATCACGACAACCGCGGCTATCACTTCCCGTGGGCCGAGAAGTATCAGGGCCTCCTGGTCGAGAACGAGGACGGCACCGACTCCTACGACAGCCAGGCGAACCAGAACCTGGCCGAGAACCTCGAGGGCAAGCTGCTCCTGCACTACGGCACGCTGGACGACAACGTGCACCCGAACATGACGATCCGGCTCATCGAGGAGCTGACGAAGGCCAACAGGGACTACGACCTCTTCATCGTGCCCAACGCGAACCACGGGTACGCACTCGACCCCTACGTGGTGCGCCGCACGTGGGACTACTTCGTCGAGCACCTGCTGGGGGTGGAGCCGCCCGCGGAGTACCTGATCCAGCCACCGGGGGGGTGAGGCGAAGCCTGAACGCGTCGCCACATCCAGACAAGGCTCGACCGGAACGCCGATCCAGCCCACTTTGACCGCCCCGGCGTGCTCGCCCGCCGCCCCTGATCCCTCCGCCGCGCCCGAGGCTCCGATGCTCCAGCACTCCCGAGTCCGCTCCCGAATTCGCCGCGCGATCCGCGCCTTCACCAGGGCCGTCCCGACGGCGCTCCTGCTCGCGCCCCTGACGGCACTCGTGGCGGCGCTCGCGGCGGCGTCCCCGGCCGACGCGCAGGAGCGGCCCATGACCTGGCTGGATATCCAGGAGCTGGCCCGCCCCGGATCGTGGACGCCGAGCCCCGACGGGTCCTGGATGCTCTACACGATCCGCACCCCCGACTGGCAGGAGGATCGGTCCCAGACGGACCTCCACCTGGTATCGCTGAGCGAGGGGGTCGCCTCGTCCCGCCGGCTGACCTTCACGGAGGAGGCGGACGAGACCAACCCGGCGTGGGCGCCGGACGGCGACTTCTTCGTCTTCGTCTCGGATCGCGAGGGGGACGAGGATCAGCTCTACATGATGCGGGCGGACGGGGGCGAGGCGCGCGCCGTCACCGTGGTCGAGGAGGGTGTCTCGGGCTTCGACTTCTCGCCCGCGGGCGACTGGCTCGTGCTGCGCAGCGGTGAGAACGGGCTGGAGCAGCTCCACGGGGTGGCGGTCTCGACGCTGCGGGACGCACTCGAGACGGGGACCGTCGTGCCGGACGACGCCGTGGTGACGCTGACCGACGAGCCGGTCGCCATCGACCAGTGGGAGTTCTCCCCCGACGGCGCCGCGATCTACTTCACCCGGCCGGATGCCGATCAGGAGGACGAGCGCGCGCGGCTCGAGGCGGGATTCACGGTCGACGTCCGCAACGCGGTCACCCCACTGTCCAACCTTCATGTGCTCGACCTCGGGACGCGCGCCTCGCAGCAGCTGACCACGGGTCTTGCGCTCAGCGTGGAGGGCTTCGAGATCTCCCCGGACGGCAGCTGGATCGCCGTGGACGGCGGGTCGCCGGAGCGGTACGAGCGCAACATCACCGGAGCGGGGCTCTACGAGGACCTCTTCCTGATGGAGGTCGCCACCGGCGAGATCGAGAGGCTGACCGACAACTACGAGGTGTCGGAGGGGGGCGTCTCCTTTTCGCCGGACTCGCGCTGGATCGCCTTCTCGGCGCCGGACGACCTGACGCGCTACACCATGACGGAGAACCGCGTCTACATCCGCGAGGTGGGCGACCGCGGGGGTGACTTCCGCAAGCTGGGTGCGGACTTCGACCAGTCGTCCTCCGTCGGCTTCTGGTCCGAGGACGGGAGCACGATCTACTTCAACGCCGGGGTGAAGGTCACGACGCAGCTCCACGCGCTCGACACCCGGTCGGGCGAGGTGCGGCAGATCACCGAAGAGCGCGCCGCACTCAGCGTGAATCGTGACGAGGACTCCGGCGTCCTGCTCGTCAGCTACTCCGACCCGGAGACCCCGCCGACCGTCTTCACGGTTCCGAGTCTGGACGACGTCACCGACCGCTCCGCATGGATCCAGCTCGTGGACGCCAACCCGCAGGTGGACGAGATGGCGCTGGGCCGTGAGGTCGAGGTCGAATGGACCTCGTCGGACGGGAAGCGCGTGGGTGGCGTTCTCGTCTACCCGGTCGGGTACGAGGAGGGCACCCGCTACCCGCTGATCGTGGCGATCCACGGGGGGCCGGCCTCCGCCGACATCCTGCGGTTCAACGGCGGCTACGGTGCCCAGGTCTACGCCGGCGCCGGCTACGCGGTCCTGAAGCCGAACTACCGCGGCTCCACCAACTACGGCAACGCCCACCGGACGGACATCGTCGGCGACTACTTCACGCTCGGCTACGAAGACATCATGACCGGCGTCGATCACCTGATCGACGAGGGGATCGTCGACGGTGACCAGATGGGCGTGCTCGGCTGGAGCGCCGGCGGCCACTGGTCGAACTGGATCCTGACGCAGACCGACCGCTTCAAGGCGATCTCGTCCGGCGCCGGCACGATGAACTGGATCAGCATGTACGCGCAGAGCGACGTGCAGCGGAACCGTCAGTTCTACGTCGGCGACGGCTTCCTGTACGAGGACTTCGACACGTACTTCGACCAGTCGCCGCTCAAGTACATCAGCAATGCCTCGACGCCGACCATGATCCATGTCGTCGAGGGCGATCCGCGGGTCCCGAGCCCGCAGTCCGTCGAGCTGCACATGGCCCTCAAGAAGCTGGGTGTGGACACCGAGCTCTTCATGTATCCCGGCCGGAGCCACGGCATTCCCGACGCCCGGAACCGGCTGGTCAAGTCGGTCAGCGAGATGGCATGGATGGACTACTACGTCCGCGGGATGGGCGAGAAGTTCGACTGGGAGATGGTGCTCGAGAC
>DATFJS010000144.1:0-11726 GCA_035269045.1 Longimicrobiales bacterium
GTGACCAACGACTTCGCCGGCGGGCGCTTCTCCGAGGCGAGCGCGGAGGGGGATTCGGTGCTGGCCCTCCGGATCGCCCCCGAGAACGCGCCGATCAACGGCAGCGCCTGGTACGCGTTCCGGGTGTGGGCGCCGGAGCCGGATACGGTCACCGTACGCCTGACCTACGACGCGAGTCGGCATCGGTACCGACCCAAGGTGCGTAGGGCGGGCTCGTCGGAGTGGGCGCTCCTCGACCCCTCGGCGGTGCGCATCGACTCGGTCACGAACGACGCGATCCTCCGGCTCCCGGTCGGCCCCGACACGCTGCACGTGGCCGGCCAGGAGATGCGCACGTCGGCCTGGTTCGACGCGTGGACGGAGTCGCTGGCGATGCGGGAGGGCGTCGATCGGCGCACGATCGCCACGACCCCGCTCGGGCGACCCCTCCACATGCTCGACGCCGGGGCCCCGGAGGCGCGGCGGCACGTGCTCTTCATCAGCCGTCAGCATCCGCCCGAGGTCACGGGTACGCGGGCGCTGGAGCCGTTCATTGCGGAGATGCTCGGCGACTCCCAGCTGGCGCAGGACTTCCGACGCACCTTCCGGATCCATGTCGTGCCCCTCATGAACCCCGACGGCGTCGACCTCGGGCACTGGCGACACAACACCGGGGGCGTCGACCTGAACCGCGATTGGGTGGCGTTCCATCAGCCCGAGACCCGGGCCGTCCGCGACGAGATGGCGCGGATCCTCGCGCCCGAGGGATCGGAGCTGTGGTTCTTCGCCGACTTCCACTCCACGCGCCGGGACGTCTTCTACACCCTGGACCGCGCCCTCGAGACCCGGCCCGCCGACGTGCTGGATCCCTGGATCGATCACATCCGCGCCTCGCTTCCCGACTACGAGCTGGAGGACGACCCCTCGGACGGAGGGTACGGGGTGGTCTCACGCGACTGGGCGTGGCGCGAGTACCAGGCGCCCGGCATGGTCTACGAGGTGGGCGACACCACCCCGCGCGCGCTCATTCGCGAGGTGGCGGAGACGGCGGCGCGGGGGACGATGCAGATCCTGCTGGAGCGGGCGGCACGGCAGGGCGAGGGGGGCTGAGCCGATGTGACCGGGCGCTTGAGCCCCGTCCGAGGTGTCATTTCGGAGGCGGAACGAAGTCCGGGCCGATCCGATCATTGCCGCGCGCAGCGGAGATCGACCTCTTATCGGGAACCTGGAGGAGCACGCTGGCCCGTGGGTGGGTATCTTGGTGTGAGGGAAGGGTACTTCGGACGAGAGAGGCTGGATGACCATCGAGCAGATCGAATGTGAGCTGATGAAGCTTCCGCTCGAGCAGCGCGCGCGCCTTGCCGAACGCCTGGTCGCGAGCCTCGATGAGGACGCCGAGATCGAGGCAGCCTGGATTGCCGAGGTGCGTCGTCGCGACGCGGAGCTCGTCTCGGGCGCCGTGGAGGCGATCCCGCTCGAGGATGCGCTCACCACGATCCGCACCCGGTTCGGGTGGTAGTCGGACTCCATCCCGAGGCCCTCGCCGAGTTCGGCGAGGCGATCGGCTTCTACGAGGACAAGGCGCCAGGGCTCGGCCGCGAGTTCATGGCCGAAGTGGAGCGGGTCCTCAGGTTGCTGGGCGAGAATCCCGCCCTGGGCAGTCCGCTGGATTCCCCGTATCGGCGTCTGCTGTGTCAGCGATTCCCGTTCGGAGTCGTGTACCGAGAGGACGGCGAGACCATCTGGGTTCAGGCCGTGATGCATCTCCGCCGTCGCCCTGGCTACTGCCCCTACCTACTGGAAGGGTCGCGCGTGAGTCGGTCAGGCCTGAGCATCCGAGTGCCTGCAGACGTTTCCCGAGGTCGCCGTTGGACGTCGCAGGGCACTGCTCGATCGATTTCCGTACGCATTGTACTATCGCCAATCAGACGTGGGCCAGATAGGTGACCTGACCCCCACAGACTCGGCCCGACGCTCCATGATCAGGAGCTCCGCAACCTGGCCGCCGACGAACACGATTTCCTGGAGGAGTGGCTCGATCACCCGGGCGACGGAGATCAGCGTTTCGCGATTGGGGCACGTCCACGCTCGTAGGAATCACTCACCGGCGCCGGAGAACTCACGCTTGAGGATGTCGCTCGCTACACGAACTGCCGCCCGGCTTTGGCCGCGGACGGCTGAGCCGGGAGGCGCGCACGTCGCACTTCCGGAGCATACGGAGGGTGGGTACATTGTAATTACACCATCCCTGGAGGCTCCGTGAAGACCAAGATCGTACGAATCGGCAACTCTCAAGGTATTCGGATTCCCAAGCCCCTTCTCGAAGAGGCTGACCTTGGAGAAGAGGTAGAGCTGAGGCTGGCGCCAGAGGGACTCATGATCGAGCGGGTCGAGAATCGCCGCGTTGGCTGGTCGGAGGCCGCCGCGCGTCTCGCGTCGAGTCATGCGTCCTCCGACGATCCGTTCATCCCGACAGAATTCGATGAAGCGGATTGGCAGTGGTAGAAGCGGTGAAAGGGCCGAAGCGTGGCGACGTCTATCTGATCTCGCTTGATCCGACCATCGGACGCGAGATCAGGAAGACTCGACCGTGCGTCGTCGTCTCTCCGGACGACCTGAATCAGCACCTTTCAACGTTCCTTGTGGCACCGCTCACCACAGGGGGGTACGCGTATCCATTCAGAACCCCGTGCCGTTTTCAGAAAAGGCACGGGAACATCGTCCTGGACCAGATCAGGACGATCGATCGTCGTCGTCTGGTGAAGAGGCTGGGCCGTATCACACCGGCGACGATGACGAAGGTGCTTCGGACTCTGCAGGAGATGTTTGCGGAGTAGGGAGGGGCCTTGCGAAGGGGCGAAAGTCATTCAAGTATACTTTACTAAAGTGTACCCGAGTGAATTCTGGATCCCCGACCCGGAACCGAGATGACCCCCGATCGACCTTCCGAGATGGTCGGCCGCCGAACCGAATGGGAGCGGCTCGTCAGGTTTGCCGAGAGCGGTATCGAGCAGGCGACGCTCGGCATCGTCTGGGGGCGCCGGCGTGTAGGGAAGTCATTTCTGCTGTCGGCGCTGGCCGAGCGGTCGGGCGGCTTCTACTACGGGGCGGTCCGAGGGTCGAGCGGAGAGGCGCTCCGGGATCTCGGAGAGCGGCTCGGCCGGTTCGAGGGCGCCACGGCCCCGCTGGCCCTCGAGAGCTGGGACGACGCAGTGGCGGCGCTCCTCCGGATCGGACGTGACCGTGAGCGCGTGGTCGTCCTGGACGAATTTCCGTACCTGCTGGAGCACACCCCCGAACTCGACTCCCTGCTCCAGCGTGCTTTCGGTCCCGGGAGCGATCTCCGGGGTGAGAGTCGGGCGCGGCTCGTGGTCTGTGGATCTGCCATCAGCGTGATGCGGCGGCTGCTCTCCGGTACCGCCCCGCTCCGAGGGCGCGCGGGGCTCGATCTCCGGGTCTCGCCCTTCGATCTCCGTGGGGCGCGGGAACTGCACGGCATCGACGACCTCCCGACCGCCTTCCGCACCTGGGCGGTGATCGGTGGGGTCGCGGCGTACGCCCGCGAGATGGCGAGCTCCGATCTGCCCGGCGGGCCGGGCGACTTCGATCGCTGGATCCGGGAGCGTGTCCTGTCCCCGTCGGCACCGCTCTTCAACGAGGTCCCGCTCCTGCTGAGCGAGGATCCGACCACGGCGAAGGCCCGGAAGCTGAACCTCTACCACGCGACGCTGGCCGGGGTCGCGACCGGGCACCGGGCGCACGGCAGACTCACCGGCTACGTGCAGGTGAGCGGTGCCTCCCTGACTCCGATCGTCGACGCCCTCGTCGCCACCGAGCTGATCCATCGGGTGGAGGACCCGCTCCGCGGCAACCGTCCGACCTACCACCCCGCCGATCCCCTCATCCGCTTCCACTACGCCATCCTCCGGCGCCACGCCTCCCGGCTCGCTCGCCCCGGAGCCGACCTGGACGCCCTCTGGCGCGAGCTGACCCCGACCTTCGATTCCCAGGTCGTCGGTCCCGCCTTCGAGGTCGCGGCCCGGGACTGGGTGGCCCACGTCGCCTCCGAGGAGACCCTCGGCGGATCGCCCGCGCACGTCGGGCCCAGCACCGTGGCTCTGTCCGACGGCGGGGAGCGGGAGCTCGACGTCGTGGCCGCCGGCGACGCCGACGATCCCCCGGGGGAGCGCACGGTGCACGCGATCGGCGAGGCCAGGGCGGGGGCGCGCCTGACCGGACGGCACCTGCACCGGCTGGAGGAGGCCAGGGAGGCCCTCGGGTCTCGGGCGACCGGAGCGAAGCTGCTTCTGTTCGGGGCGGAGATCTCGGAGGAGGTCCGGGACGTCGCCGAGACGCGGGACGACCTCGAGGTGATCGATCTCGAGCGACTCTACGGGGGGAGCTGATGGCCTGGAGCGTCGTCTCAGCGAGGAGAGATGTGGTGCCGGAGCCACTCGGCGAGCCCCGGCTCATCGAGATTCCCGCTGGCAAGGGACACCATGACGGCGACCACCTCTTCCTCCGGCGCGTCGATCCGAACGCCGTTCAGCCCGAGAAAGAGGTACATGGTCTGGAAGGCGACGCGCTTGTCGCCATCCAGGAAGGGATGATTGCTCGAGAGTCCGAATCCGAACGCAGCTGCGAGCGCGGGAAGGTCGGACTCGGGCTCGTAGAGAAAGAGGCTGCGAGGGCGTTCGAGCGCCGAGTCCAGCAGTCCTCGATCTCGAACTCCGAGAGAGCCGCCATGAGCCTGGATCTGATCCGCGTGTATGCGAAGAACGTGGACAGGGGAGACCCAACGTGGTTCAGTCACTCGCCTGGTTCAGTCACTTGGCAAGCTCGCGCATCGCGTTGCGATACTGCTTGGCCCCCTCGGCATAGATCTCCATCGCTTCCTCGAAGTCCGGATCGAAGGGCGTGATCAGGATCCCCTCCTCGGTCTCGACCAGGTGGACGGCGTCGCCTTCACCCAGATGGTAGCGCTCGAGCATCGGCTTGGGGATGGTTGTGCCGGCCGAGTTTCCGATCGCTCGAATGGTGGTTTGCTTGGTCATGTCCGCATCTCCTGAAGACCATAGTTATAACAACCGTAATAACGTGTTGGTGGAGGATCAAGTGGAGAGATGCGCGGGCAGGACGGGGTGGGGTTGAGCGCACCCGGGGCCGATCCGATTGAGGCGGGGGATCGCGCTACCCGCGGCTCCCCGATTCATCCGCGTCGGGCTGGACGCGTTTCCACTCGGAATCCAGGCCCACTCGAGCTTGGACAGCACGACGTCCTCGAGGCTCGCGACAGATACCTCCACCCCGAGCAGCGTCGCTACGCCCCGCCGCTCGAACTCGGTCTCGCTGAAGGGGCGCCTCTTTCGGACGAGAAGATCGACCTTCCACGCCGAGTCGGGGTCGATGGCGTTGAACCGGCCGTGGGACCGGAGCGCCTCGGGGGGTGGCGTAGTAGGCTGCGGCCAGCGAACCCGTCAGCATGTAGGGAACCCGAGCGTCGTCGAGAATCTCGACGACCCACCTCAGGAAGTCCGCGAAGGTCAAAGCGATTCCGGAAGCTCGACGCCGTACTCCTCGCGAACCAGCCGTGCAATGACGCCTCGCCGATCCAGCTCGGGATTCCGGTCGGCGATTCCGCGGAGGCGGATCTCGCGCACGGCCTCACTGAGCTCGATGGCGGCCTCGACCCGTGCGCCGCCGCCCATCCTGTCCAGCGCGGCGTTCTGCGCGGTCCATGCCGCTGGGGTCGTGTCGTGGGGCCGGGAGATCATGCTTCCAAGGTACCCACGCATGAACGAGTCCGCAGGGTCACGTTCCGCTACCACCACATCGTCGGCAGCTCCCTGACCTGTTCGCATTCGATGCTCTGGCCCATTCGAGCCTCCTCGGGCCCCGCCGCGCCGACCAGCTTCGGTGCATCGCGCGTCCAGCGCCGTCCAGGACGGCGGAGACCACCGTACCCCTGTACCGCCCCGACCGCCGCTCACACTTGTGTGGGGTGGTACTCAGTACTAGTGTATGAATGGAGACACCAGAGTACTTCATCGAAATCGTGTCGACGCGCGTGTTCGAGGCGGCCGCAAGGAAGCTACTCACGGCAGAAGACCGGCGCGCGATCGAACTGCTCCTGGCCGCGGACCCCTTCCGAGGGGCGCTGATGAAGCGGACCGGCGGCTTCAGGAAGATGCGATTCGCCCGCCCGAGTCGTCGCGAGGGAAAGAGCGGGGGAACGCGTGTGATCTACTACTTCAAGAACAGGAGCCAGCGGGTGTACCTCCTCGACATCTACCCGAAGGGCGAGAAGGTCGCGCTGACTCGCTCCGAAGAGAACGAGTTGCGTCAACTCGCACGCCTCTTGGACGGGGAGGCGTGATGTCCAGCCACACCTTTGGCGAGCGACTGCTCGAATCGGCAGGCGAGGCGCTGCGCATCGAGCGAGGCGAGATCAAACCGGCGCGCGCCGTGACGCTCACGGTCGCCGACGCGGAGGTCGAGCCTCCTCCGCACTACGACGCGGCCGGAATCCGGGGTATCCGCGAGCAGCTGGGGCTCTCGCAGCCGATCTTCGCCGCGGCGCTCAATGTCAGCACCGAGACCATCCGTGCGTGGGAGCAGGGGAAGCGCGCTCCGGACGGCGCCACGCGGCGTCTGCTCGAGATCGCCGCGGAGCACCCGGGTGTGTTCCTGGTGAAGCTCCGGCCGCGAGTGCGTAACGGGAAGCTGGAGACGGCCGGAAGGTAGGCCCGGACGGCCCGACGCAGCGAGTATCAGTTCCCCTCCGGCTCCACCCGCCACCACCACATCGTCGGCAGCTCCTGCTGTCGCGGCCACACCTCGTCGAGCGTATCCCCCTCGTAGAGCCGCCCGTTCTTCATTACGTACTCGATGTCGGTCGAGTTGTGGATGTCGTCGAGCGGGTTGGAGCGGAGGATCTGGAGGTCGGCCAGCTTGCCGGGCTCGAGCGAGCCGAGGTCGGTGTCGAGCCCGATGGCGTCGGCGCTCTGCAGCGTGGCCATGATCAGCGCGTCGTGCGGGTCCATGCCGCCCGAGGCCATCATCCACAGCTCCCAGTGCGTGCCGAGACCCTGGACCTCACCGTGCGAGCCGAGGCCGAGCTGACCGCCACGCTCCATCCACTTCCTCAGCTGCTCGGCCTGCTGGAAGTGCACGTACTGGTCTTCGCGATACCAGGTCGTGCTCTGCCACTTGTCGATCTCGTCGTGCGGGGTGAACCGCCGGAGCTTCTCCATCTCGTCCAGCGGCTCGCGGGTGAGGTAGTACTGCAGGCCCGACGGCCCGCCGTACGCCACGACCAGCGTGGGCGTGTAGACGAGCCCGCTGAACGCGCCGAGCTCCAGCACGTCGTCATACAGCGGGCTGATGGGCAGCGAGTGCTCGAGCCCCGCGTAGCCGTCCTGCATGAGGGTGAGGTTCATGGTGAAGTTCGAGCCGCCCTCGGTGGTGGGGGTCAGCCCGAGCTCGCGGGCCGCCATGATCACCCACTGCCGCACCTTCCGGTCACCGGCCAGATACTGCTTGATGGTGAGCGTGTTGTAGTGGTCGGAGTAGCGGCGCAGGACGTCGCGGGCGTCGTCGAGGCTGCCGATCAGGTCCCGGCTGAACACGCCCGGGCCGGTCGAGTAGAGGCGCGGGCCCAGCAGCTCGCCGGTCTCCATGAGGTCCGAGTAGGTGACGATGTCCTCGGACGACGTCTGGGGGTCACGCTGCGTGGTGACGCCCCAGGCCAGCTGCGCCATGAACTGCGAGACCTGCTCGCGGTGCACGCCCCACGCCACCCAGGCGTGGGCGTGGATGTCCACGAGCCCGGGGTAGATGGTGCGCCCGGACATGTCGCGCGTCTCGGTGCCGGCGGGGATGTCGAGCGTGCCGCTCGGGCCGATCGCCTCGATGCGGTTGTCGCGGATGAGGAGGTCGCCGCGCTCGATCACCTCGCGGTCGCGCATGGTGATGAGGCGGGCGTTGGTGAGCGCGAGCAGGCCCTCCGGCTTGTCCTTCGCGACGACGATCTCGACGTCGGCGCGGAAGGGCTCGTAGGCGGGCAGGTCTTCGTCATCGTCCGACGCTTCGGCTTCCTCCTCCTCGGGCTCGTCCGGCTCGTCCGGCTCGTCGGCTTCTTCCTCGGCTGCCTCCTCGGCACGCTCCGCCGCTTCCTCGGCCGCGAACAGCGAGTCGGCCAGCGCGACGTCGTGCTGGAAGTAGCTCCGCCCGATGGACCAGTGGGCCACCGACCCGTCCGCGCTCCACCCCACGAAGTCGCCGCCGATGTCCGTCAGCGCGCGCGCCGGCATGGTCGAGCCGGTCACCGAGACCGTGGGCGCCTCGCCGCCGACGGGCGGCACCGTCACCACCCAGACCTTCCGGTTGGCGCGCACCACGGCCCGGCGTCCGTCGGGCGACAACACCACCTCGTCGGGCGTGCTGGAGCCGCCCGTGCCCGGGGCGCTGACCTTCACGACACTCCGCCGATCCGTCCCGTCGAAGCGCATCGACATGAGCCCGTCCGAGCCGTTCCAGACATAGAGCCGGTCGGGGTCGGGGCCGACATGCGGGCGGTTGCGCCCCTGCTGCGTCGCGCCGCCACCGACCCACGCGCTCCGCGTGGTCTCGCCGCCCTCCGCGGGCAGCCACACGTACTCGAGCTCCGCCGCGCCGCTGTGGCCGCCGAAGTCCTCCAGCGTGCGCATGCGGTGAAGGCGTGAGCCGCGGACGGCCATCAGGCGCTCGCCCGTGGCGTCGTAGGAGAGCTTGTCGTAGAAGGCGGACTGGGCGGTGAGGCGTTCGGGTGTGCCGCCGGCGGCATCGGCAGCCCCACCCGCACCAACCGGGACCCGCCAGATGTCGCCCCCGATCGAGTCGTCCCAGGTCACGTAGGCGATCCACTCGCCGTCCGCGGACCAGACCGGGTTGTGCTCGACCCACTCGTCCTCAGTGAGGCGCCGGGCGTTGGTGAGGGTGGGGTGGGTGTCGTCGCCGTCGCCCTCAGCAGCCCCGGGGCCGCCGCGGTTGTCGGCCGGCAGGTCCGCGATCCACAGCCGATCGAGCGCCGCGAACACCAGCCGGCTCCCGTCCGGGGAGGGCCGGGCGCCACGGATCTGCGAGACGGTCAGCGTCGAGTCGTTGATCGGGTAGTCGAACTTCACCAGCGGCCCCAGCTCCTGCTCGACCCGCGCGGTGAAGGGGATCTCGGAGGTCTCGCCCGAGGGCACTTCGACGCGCATGATCTTGCCGCCGAAGAAGGTGATCAGCGCCTCGGAGTCCGGCGTCCACGCCGAGTTCGGGTAGACGTCGCGGTCGCGTGTGCTGCCACCCTGGCTCTCGTCGCGCTGGACGTCCATCACCAGCCACGTCTCGTCGCCCGTCTCGAGGTCACGGAGCTTCATGGCCTGGCGGGCGTCGTGGCGCGTGGTGTAGACGAGCCACCGCCCATCCGGGCTCGGCATCGCCCCGAAGGCGCCCTCCATCTCGTGCGTGCGTACCTGGATGCGCCCGGACTCGCGCTCGAGCTGGGCGATCTGGTAGTCGCCGACCTCGCGGGCCGAGCTGCGGATTTCGTCGTGGGGGTGGGGGTCGCCGCCGCCGCCGGCCCCGGCCCCGCTGTCCGCCCCACCGTCGGCATAGTCGTCCGGAAGCCCGCCACCCAGCGGACCGCGGATGTTGAGCCAGAGGTAGTCCTCGTCCGCCCCGAACGCCGGCCCGAAGTGTGTCCGGTTCGGCTGGTCGTCGTCGTTGCCCGTGATCTGCACGCCCGAGCCCCCGTCCACATGCCACAGGTGGAGGTCGGAGCCCTCGGACGCGATCACGTACTCCCCGTCCGGCGTCCAGATCGGCGACATGTAGCTGTCGCGCTCGCCCGTCGTCAGGGGCCGCGCGTCCGTGCCGTCGGCATTCGCCATCCAGAGATTCTCGGAGCCGTTGCGGTCGCTCACGAACACGAGGTGGGACCCGTCGGGCGAGTACTCCGGCTGCATGTCGTAGGCCATGCCTCTGGTGATGCGCGTGGCCTCGCCGCCCTCCACGGGAAGCGTGTAGAGGTCGCCCAGCAGCTCGAACACGATCGTCTCGCCGTCGGGCGAGAGGTCGAGGTTGATCCACGTGCCCTCGTCCGTCGTGAACTCGAGGGTGCGGGTGGCGATGAGGGGGAGCGCGTCGTCGCCCCGGGCCGCGGTCGCCGCGCTGTCGTTCTGGGCGGGCGTCTGGGCTGAGAGGGGGGTCCCGGGCGCAGCCAGGAGTGCGGCCGTGGCGGCCAGGAGGATGGCCGGGGAGACGACCAGGGTCATGGCCGGGGTCGGGGCGGCTCGCTTCATCATCACGCGGTCTCGGCTCACGCCCCCGGGTGGTTGCACATCGGCGCACGTCGGATGCACGGGGCGCCTGTGCCCGGGGCCTGAGGGGCCGAAGACCGCGGGTGGGTCAGTGTGGAGGGGGGCGGCGAGGTGGGGCAAGCAGGGTGGGGGGCCTGATCAACCCTTCGGACGAGCCAGGTGCTCGAAGCGGCTGCGGACGCGGTCGAGCAGTTCCGGAAGGGCTGCCGCGTCCGGCAGCGCGCCACGGATGGCATACTCGTTGAGGTCGTCGTCCAGGAACTCCCCGGACTCGCGGCGCCAACCATGCCCGGAGTCCGTCGTCGGCATCCCGCACTTCATCGATGATTTCCGCCCGCCCCGCGACCACCGCGATGACGTCTTCGAGGTCGTGGCTTGCAAGCAAGTCGCCCTCACCCCGGTCCAGGTACGCATCCCACTTGGTAGCTATGTAGGCTGGTGCGGACGGTACGCTGATCGAAACGTCGTCGCTCAGCCGAACACGGGTCGCGGTCTCGACGGCCAGAGGATACCAGCGACTGGCGAACCCGAGGACCGAACCATCCACCGGCATGACATCCAAGCGGTGCTTCTGGGGCGTCTTCCAGCGACACACCGGCGCTCCCTCCGACAGGTCGTTGGCCAGCCCGAGCGCCGCGAGCCGCTTCTCGACCTTCCGGTACTCGAGACGAGTGGTCGTCCGCACGATCACATCGACATCCGTGGTGGGCCGGACTCGAACGGCTGCCGGGTCGGTGATCAACAGTTCGGCGACCTGGCCACCCACGAAAACGACCTCGTCGAGCAGCGGTTCTATGGCCCGGGCGACCGCGAGCAGCGTGCCTCGATTCGGGCTTTCGGGGGTCGGGTGGTCAGGTGCCATCTGGTCCCAACTCGTCCCTCAGAATCCGTCCCGCGCTCTCGCGCTCTCTCGCGCGCCCGATTCTGAGCGCGTCCACGAGCGTCAGCAGCCGGTACAGCTCGGGATTGGGACCCGCGACGGCCGGGGCCGAGGGGCAGAGCGGGGCGAGGCTCAGCCCACGCTCGTTCCCTGACGCGCTCGGCCACACCACGACCTGGTCCGGGTCGAACTCATCGCGCATCGCGGGCCCCGAGTGCGCCGTAGGCACCCCCCGCGTCTCCGTCCCGAGCTCGCCGGGGAACGCGTACGGGACCCCGCTCAAGAGAAACTCGAGGAGCCCCCGTCGATTCACCGACCGATCGGTTGGTGAGCACAGGCGGGCAGCCTCGAGGCGCTTGGTGGCGTTGTGCACCTCGCCGACGCTGAGGCCGATCCGCTCCGAGAGCTCCCGGAACGTCGCGCCGGGGGAGAGGGAGAGCTGGAGCAGGACACAGACGTCCTGAGGCTTCAGGTGGAGTGGTTGGGTCGACATGATCCTGGCGGTGTTCATTGTTCATGAA
>DATFJS010000145.1:0-11673 GCA_035269045.1 Longimicrobiales bacterium
CTCGCGCAGTTCGCCGAGGACTACGTGAAGGTCGGCGACCGCATCTATCTCGAGGGCCGCGTCGAGTACGACAGCTACGAGCGCGACGGCGTCACGATCCCGTCCAGCGAGGTGATCGGGCGCGAGATCGTGCTCCTCAGCCCGATCCGGGAGCCCGCGGCGGCCTGATCCGCGGAGTGGACGACGCCCGTGGAAGGGCGGCGGGCCGTCGGCGCCGACGCCCGTCGCCCTCGATTCGGGGGGGCAGCTGCACGGCCCGCATGCTGCGTCGGTCGGTTGGCGGAGCGGCACCAGGCCCATGCTTGACGTAGTACCACTTTCTGATACTATCAATCAATAGCCGGTTCTGGGGCCAGGATGCAGATGCGGTCCCGACATCGAAGAACACTTGACCAGCTTTTCTCTGATCCCGTGCGCGCCAGCATCGATTGGCGAGACGTCGAGAGTCTTCTGCACGGCGTGGGCGCCGAGTTGCGCGAGGGCTCAGGATCGAGAATTCGGGTGGAATTGAACGGTGTGCGAGCGGTATTCCACCGCCCGCATCCGGAGAACGAGCTGAATAGGCCGATGGTGAGGTCGGTCAGGGACTTCTTCTCCAGCGCGGGAGTCCGATGATGGAGTACAACGGGTACACCGCCAACGTCGAGTTCGATGACGAGGCGGGAGTCTTCCACGGACAGGTTCTCGACCTTCGCGATGTGATCACGTTCGAGGCAACTTCGGTCGAGGGGCTCCGTGCAGAGTTCAGGGCCTCGGTCGATGACTATCTCTCGTGGTGCGAGGAGCGGGGGGAGGAGCCGGATCGTCCCTTCTCCGGGCGTTTTGTTGTACGGCTTGACCCTCAGATGCATCGCGCGGCGTCGGTGTGCGCTGGTCGTACCGACGTCAGCCTCAATGACTGGATGATCGGGGCGGTTGAGGCCGCCCTCGATCATGAATGGGAGCGCGACCGCGGCGCTTCCACGAAGTCCAGGCTTCGGACCGACGTGGCAGAGGGACTCGAGCAGGCGCGGCGGGGTGAACTCACTCCGGGCGAGGACGTCCGGGAGCGGATTCGACGGAAGAGCCGGCAACGGCGCACGTGAGCGCCTATTTCCTCACCCCATGCCCCGGATGCCGCGGGCATACGCTCAGTACCCCACCACGTCGAGCTCCGGTACTCGATCGAACTCCGCCCGGTTACGGGTGACCAGCGGGAGCTCGTGGGTCAGCGCCGTGGCTGCGATCCACAGGTCGGCCGCGCCGATCGGCGTCGGCGAACCTGAGGCCGGCGACACACGTACAACCCCCCGACCGTGACACTCCCCCCCTCTCCAGGGCATCGATCGTGCTCATCGACAACGTGACCCTCTCGGACCTGGAAGTCCTCGGAACCCGGGCGGGCTCGGCGGGCGTGTTCGGTCTGATCGACCACACGCAGACCACGCCCGGGCGGCGGGCGCTTCGACGACGGCTCTCCAGGCCCCTCGTCGACAGCTCGAAGATCCGCGACGTGCAGGCGGCGCTGCGCACACTCGGGGACGCCGCGGGCGCCGTACAGTTCGACGATCACGCCATGTCCGCGGCGCGAGCCTATCTGACGTCGAACATTCAGGTCGTTCGCCACTCGGGCCCCCGGGCCCGCCTGGCCGCGGCGTGGTTGGGCCTCAGGTATCCGGACCAGCTCCGGGAGATCCGCGAAGGACAGGCGGCGGTACGTCTCGTCTTCGAGCAGGTCGAGCGCGCGTGCGCGCGACTGTCCTCCGACTCGGAGACGCTGACCGGCATCGTGTCTCGGCTCGCCGAGGTGGCCCGGGCCGTCGGGACCGCCTGCTCGGTCGGGAGCGTCGTGGAAATCGACGGGATCCTGCGCCGGGACCTCGCCGACCGGATCGAGGCGGGGCTGGAGCTGATCGCGGAGCTGGACGCCCTCAACGCCATGGCGATCGCGAATCGTGCCGAGGGATGGTCGACGCCCGAGGTCGTGGACTCCTCGACCTTCCTCCTGGATGCGACCGGAGCCTTTCATCCCTTCGTCGAGGACCCGGTCCCGAACCCCGTGCGCCTCGACGGCGGAGAGCCGCTGGTGTTCCTCACCGGGCCCAACATGGCGGGCAAGACGACCTACCTCCGCACGGTGGGGGTTCTCGTCCTTCTCGCACAGACCGGCATGAACGTCCCGGCCGCGTCCATGCGCTTCGCTCCCGTCGACGCGATTCTGACGAGCCTCAATCCGGTCGACAATCTCAAGGCCGGCGTCAGCTACTTCCTCGCCGAGGTGCTGCGTGTCCGCGACGCCGCGCGCCTCTTGGCCGAGGGCCGACGATCCCTGGTGCTCTTCGACGAGGTGTTCAAGGGCACGAACGTGCAGGATGCGCTCGACGCCTCGCGTCAGGTCATCGAGGGCTTCGCCCGATCCAGGTCCAGCGGGTCGATCTTCTCATCCCACCTCACCGATCTCGCGACGGCGTTCGAGCGTCATCCCGGCATTCGGCTTCGCCGCTTCGACGGGGACGTGGTGGGCGGAGCCCCCCGCTTCTCCTACGGGCTGGAGCCGGGCGTCTCGGAGAAGCGGATGGGTCTGTTCCTGCTCCAGCAGGCGGGCGTTCCGGAGCTGCTGGGCTCCATCCGCACCTGAGTCGCGCTGCGATCCGCGCTGAGGCGGTCTGTAGTCTGCCGCGGGCAGCTCCGGTGTTCGATCCGTCCGAGCCGCCCCCTCACCCCTTCGCGTCGTACCAGCTCCGGCCCACACCGGCGTCCACGACGACGGGCACGTCCAGCTCCACCGCACCCTCCATCCGCTCCACGACCAGGTCGCGTACGTCGTCCACCTCCCCCTCCGGCACCTCGAAGAGCAGTTCGTCGTGCACCTGGAGCAGCATCCTCGCGGCGCTTCCCGACGCCGTGAGCGCCGTCTCCACATCCAGCATCGCCTGCTTGATGAGGTCGGCCGCCGTTCCCTGGATAGGCGTGTTCTGCGCCACCCGCTCACCGAACTGACGGATATTCCAGTTGCGGCTCTTGAGTTCGGGGATGTAGCGACGGCGACCGAGCAGCGTCTCGACGTACCCCTGCTCCTTCGCCTGCTCGACCTGTTCGTCGAGGAAGGTGCGCACGCCGGCGAAGCGCTCGAAGTACTGGTCGATGAACTCCTGCGCCTCGGTGCGGGTGATGTCGAGCTGACGGGCGAGGCTGAAGGCGCTCTGACCATACAGGGTGGCGAAGTTGATCGTCTTGGCCTGCGCCCGCTGATCGGCCGTCACCTCGTCGACGGGGACGTCGAAGATGACCGACGCCGTCCGACGGTGGACGTCCTGTCCCTCCCGAAAGGCCGTGACGAAGGCGTCGTCGCCGGAGAAGTGAGCCATCACGCGCAGCTCGATCTGCGAGTAGTCCACGCCGAGCAGCATGTGGCCGTCCGGCGCGACGAACCCCTTCCGGACCTCCCGGCCCAGTTCCGTCCGGATCGGGATGTTCTGGAGGTTGGGCTCGCTCGAGGAGAGCCGCCCCGTCGCCGCCACCGTCTGGTTGAAGGAGGTATGGATCCGGCCGGTCTCCGGCCGCACGAGCTTCGGGAGGGCGTCCACGTAGGTCGAGCGGAGCTTCTCCAGCTCGCGGTACTCGAGCATCCGCCTCGGCACCTCATGGCCCTCGGCGGCGAGCTCCTCGAGGACGGAGGCGTCGGTGGACGGCCCGGTCTTCGTCTTCTTGATGACCGGAAGCTCGAGTTTCTCGAACAGCACCTCCCGCAGCTGGATCGTCGAGTTGAGGTTGAACTCCTCGACGCCGGCCGCCTCGTAGATCGCCTCGCGGACGTCGTCGAGTTCGCGATTGATCCGTTCACTCATGGCGGCGAAGAAATCGGGGTCGATGGCGATCCCGACCTGCTCCATGCGCGCCAGCACGGGCACCAGCGGCAGCTCGAGCTCGGTGTAGAGCGCGACGAGTTCCTCGTCCTCGAGCTGCCTGGTGAACATCTCGTGGAGCCGGAGCGTGCAGTCGACCTGCTCGCACGCCCATTCGGCCGCAGCGTCCGGCTCGACCTCGGCGAAGGGCACGCGGGCGCGACCGGACCCGGTGACGTCGTCGAGCGGGGTCGTCTTGTGAACGAGGATCTCCATCGCGAGGTCGTCGACCTCGTGCGAACGGCGCCCGGGGTCCAGGACGTACGAGGCGATCATCACGTCGCGGGGCACCGCCTCGACGGTCACATCGGCGGCACCGAGCACGAGCAGCTCCCGCTTGAGGTCGTGGGTCACCACCGTCATCTCCGGATCGGTGAGCAGCTCCCGGATCGGCTCGAGGGCGTCGGCCGACCAGCCCCCCTCGAAGTTCGGGAGCCCCTCCTCCTCGACGTCTCCGAGGTCGAACTCGAGCTCGCCACCGGGCGCCCGGTGATCGGCCGGCAGATACCACCCGCGAGCGTCCTCGCCGCCCACGGCCAGGGTGATCCCCGTGACGCGACCCCGCAGGAGATCGCCCTCGACGATCGATCGCACCGCGAACGTTCCCTCCGCCCGCGCCGCCTCCGCGATCGTGTCGATCTCCCCGGCGTCCAGAACGAGGGTCGCATCCGGGTCATGCGCCTCCTTGTTGTCCGACGCGGCGTCGCCGTGCGCCTCCTCGGCGTACTTGTTGGCGAGCGTCCGGAACTCGAGATCCAGGAAGACGTCCCGGAGCGCCGCGGCATCCGGGTCCCGGACCGTCAACTGCTCGAGGTCGAGCTCGATGTCGAGGTCGCGCATGATCGTGACCAGCTTCTTCGACAGGCGGACCTGCTCCGCATGATCGGTCAACGCCTCTCGCGCGCGCTTCCCCGAGATTTCCTCCGCGTGCTCGAGCATGTTCTCGAGCGTCCCGTACGTGTCGAGCAGCTTCACCGCGGTCTTCGGACCGACCCCGGGCGCGCCCGGCACGTTGTCGGCGCTGTCTCCGATGAGCGCGAGATAGTCGATCACGCTGGACGGTGGGATGCCGAACTTCTCGGCGGCGGACGAGAGGTCGACCCAGTCCGTGGACACGCCCGTCGGCCCGCCCCGGCCCGGGTTCAGCAGGACGACATCCTCGTCGATGAGCTGGTAGAAGTCCTTGTCTCCGGAGACGATCACGGACTCGATCCCCTCGGCCTTCGCCTGCAGCGACAGCGTGCCGATGACGTCGTCGGCCTCGTAGCCCTCCAGCTCGATGACGGGATCGTTGTAGGCCTCCACCATCTCCCGGATGTGCTTCAGTGACGCCCGCAGATCGTCGGGCATCTTCTCCCGCGTCGCCTTGTACTCCTCGTACATCTCGTCGCGGAAGGAGTCCCCGGCATCGAACACGATGGCGAGATAGTCCGGGTTCCACGTGTCCCGGAGGTCCTCCAGGAAGCGCGCGAAACCGAACGCCGCGGAGGTGTTCTCTCCCCGGGAGTTCGTCAGCGGGCGCTGGATGAAGGCGAAGTACGCCCGGTAGATCAGGGCGTAGGCGTCCACGAGAAAGAGGCGCGGGCGAGTCTTGTCGGGGATGTCCATGCGAAGGGGTGTGTACGTCGTGGTGGCAGGCCGTGCGTGCCAGGGGTCTCGGCCGGCGGTCCGGGACTACATCCCCGGGATCACATCAGAGGGCGGAGCGCGTTTCCGTACAACGCCTCGTAGAGCTCGACGTTCCGCGTGACGTTCTTCACGTAGCCGCGCGTCTCGGCGAAGGGGATCCGCTCCGTGAAGCGCTCCCGGTCCTCGGCCTCCGGGAAGGCGCGCCAGCGGTCGGCGCGGGACGGACCCGCGTTGTACGCCGAGAGAACCAGCGGAAGGTCGTCCCCGTAGCGCTCCAGAAGATCGGCCAGGAATCGGGCACCGAGATGCAGGTTGACCTCCGGCGTCTCGAGGGCGGCAGGGCTGAACCCGGTCATTCCGTCCGCCCGGGCGACCTGCGCCCCCGTCGCGGGCATGACCTGCATGAGGCCGATCGCTCCGGCGCTGGAACGGATGTCCGCGACCCACGCCGACTCCTGCCGGATCAGGGCGGAGACCAGCACCGGGTCGAGCCCCCACTCCTCCGCCTCGCGAACCACCATCTCACGATAGATGAAGGGGTAGATGACCTCCACCAGTCGGCGACTCCACGGCATTCCCGCCTCGCGCAACCGCCACCCCAGATTGATTCCCTCGAGCGTTCGGCCGCGGGCGTTGAGCGCCTCCGCGAGTCGGAGCAGATCGTCGGGCTCGGTGGTCTCGTCGGCCCGCGCGTCGATCCATCGCTCCGCCGCCTCGACGAGGCCCACCGCCTCCAACTGGTCGACGAGCGGAAGCTCCATCGGATCCGGGATCGCCGGGTCGGAGCCGACACCGAGCACATCGAGACGGAACTGATCCCCGACCAAGGCCGAAGCCCGGACCGAGTAGTACGTGAGCGGCGCATCACGCTGGAGTCGCTCGATGTGGACGCGCGCGGCCGTCTCGTCGCCCTCCTCGAGGCGGAGCCGGGCCGCCCAGTAGGCGGCCTCCTCCCAGCGTCGTCCCGTCGGGAAATCCGCCAGGTAGTCCTCGTAGACCTCCGCGGCACCGAGTCGATCGCCCCGACCGAGAAGGATCTGCGCGACGCGCATGCGGGCCTGGCCCGCGAGGCTGCGGGTCGGCGCCTCACGGATCACCCGATCGTAGATCTCGACGGCGGTGTCGAGCGCGCCGCGGTCCTGCGCGGCATCGGCCCTCAGATAGACGATCTCCGCCGCGGCGTCGGTGTCGGGGTACCGCTCCACGAGCCAGCGGCGCAGCGTCTGGTAGTTGTCCATCTGACCCTGGCGACGGCGGACACCGGCCCAGACGGTCAACGCGCGGGCGCCGATCGCCGGATCCGGGTGCTCGTCGAGGGCGCGGAATTCCTCGATCGCCTCGTCCTGGCGCGACGGCACCGTAACCGCGATCCGGGCACGCTCCAGACGGGCGGAGGGGTCGGGCTCGGCACCCTCCTCCGCTACCGCCTCCATGTACCGGTCGTAGGCGTCGAGTGCCCGACGGCCGTCGCCGAGCCGGTCGAGGGCGCGTGCGGCCGCGTAGGCGGTCGCGACATCCAGGTCGTGGAGCCGGAGATCCACCACGCCACGCGCGGCTCGTCGGCCGGCCTCGGTGCCACCGGCAAGCCGCAGCGCGGCGAGGTAGTGGTCGGCGGCGGCGGACGAATCGCCCCGGGCGAGGGCGATGTCGGCGAGTGCTTCGTGCGCGCGGCCACGGCGGGCCTGGCTCCCGCTCCCGTCGTCCTCGAGCGCCGCGTTCCATGCGGCTTCGGCGCCGGCGGTGTCGCCGGCCGCCATCCGCACGGAAGGCACGAGCGCCCAGACGTCGCTCGGCGCGAAGGGGGGTGTGGCGAGATCGAGGAGTTCGCGGAATGAGGCGGTGTCTCCCGCCTCGACGCGGTCGTCCAGGGATTCGGCTGCGACGGCGGCGGCGATGAAGGTGGAGCGTCGCGCTACCGAGTCCAGCACCGCGACGACGTCCGCGCGGGTCGCGCCGTCCACATCGGCCACGTCATCGGGCAGCCCGGCCAGCGCGATGCGAGCTCGACGTGCCCAGGCCACCGTCTCGTCCGCTCCACCCGACTCGATCGCCCGGGTCCATGCCCGGTCGGCCTCGGCGTCCCGATCCGACTCGTCGAGGGCCAGCGCGCGGAGGGACCAGATCTCCCCGTCGGCGGTGATTCCCTTCGCCGAGCCGTCCTCGGGCGACACACCCTCGAGCGCATCCAGCACCCCGTCCCAGTTCCTGTACCCGGCCCGGGCCCGGGCCAGCCAGACGCGCCCTTCCGCGGCGAGTTCGCTCTCCGCCTCGAGGATTCTCGCGGCGTGCCAGTAGCGCCCCGCGCGATACTCTTCGATGGCGCTGTCCGGCACGGCGGGCAGCGCCGCTGGCACATCGGGTGATCCGGATACCCGCGTCCCCGACGCGTTCCCGTAGCCATCCATCGCGAGGAGGGATAGGAGGGCGACGGGCAGGAGTACGGAAAGTCGGAGCATGGAGTGGCCGAGAGAGGCGGAGTTCGTGTGCCCTCACTATACAACGCGGAGGCGGCGTTCCCCACCATCGATCCCGGATTCGGGGGAGCCGGGGGAGCCGGGCACGAAAAAGGGGCCGTCCGGAAAACTCCGGACGGCCCCTTTTTCGTGGATCCGACGTGACTTACGCCGCGGTCCCCATGTTGTGGAGAGCGTCGATCATCTTCTGCGCCGACTCCTCCATGTCGATGACCAGCGAGTCGATTCGGGACACGAAGTAGTTGTGTCCGATCGAAACCGGAATCGCGATGGTCAGACCGGCGGCGGTGGTCAGCAGCGCGACCTTGATTCCCCCCGCGACCAGCGTCGCCTCGACCTCGCCCGCGACCTCGATCGCCTGGAAGGCCTGGATCATCCCGATGACGGTTCCGAGGAATCCGAGCAGCGGCGCGATGTTGGTCAGCGTGGCGAGAATCACCAGCCCCGACTCCAGCTTGCTGAGCTCGATGAGCCCCTGGTTCTCGATCGCCTTCATGACCCGCTCCGTGCCCTCGTCGTGCCGCTCGAGGCCGGCGTAGAGGATCTTGGCGGCGGGCGCGTTCGAGTCACGCGTCAGCTCGAGCGCCTCACGGATGCGCCGCTCGTTGAGCAGCTCGTCCACGTCGCGCAGCACCTTCCGGGTCTTCGAAGCCTTGCTCTGAAGCGTCACGAACTTCCACGCGATCACGATCAGGCCGAAGAGGAGGCAGGCGGAGAGCGGCCACTTCATGAAGCCCGTGTCTTGCCAGATCACCTCGATGTTCTCGGAGAGCGTGAGGTCCGGAGCTTCCAGTCCAGGTACCTGGAGCAGGGCTCCATAAATGTGCATGACGGCGGTCAAAAGGACCTCCAGGCGGAGTTATCGTTCGTGTCGGGCGCGGCGACGTGATACCACGCGAAGTCGTCGGTGATCCCCGAAATTGGGGAGAGGCGGATTATTGCAGGGGTCCACCGACAGTGTCAAGCCTGACTGGGCCCGGTGGAAGAGACCTTTACACATTCGAAGAACCCCTCGTCCGGGCGTGGGGAGGACGCCGGGACCGCGCGTCGGCACTCCTCGTCGCGAAGGGGATTCGGACACCTGCTGTGGAAGACGCAGCCGGGCGGAAGATCGATCGGACTCGGAATCTCGCCCTGCGACCGGACCCGCACGAGCGCCTCGCCCCGGGCGTCGACCGCCGTGCGTCCCGGCACCGCTGCGAGCAGCGCTCTCGTGTAGGGGTGGAGCGGGTTCGAGAAGAGTCCCTCCGTGGGCCCGGCCTCCATGATGCGTCCGAGGTACATGACCGCCACCCGATCGCTGAGGTGCTCGACCAGGGCGAGGTCGTGCGCGATGAAGAGGTAGGCCAGCTCCTCCTCCTCCTGAAGGCGGGCGAGGAGGTTCACGATCTGCGCCTGGATCGACACGTCGAGCGCCGATACGGGTTCATCGAGTACGAGAAGTTCCGGCTCGACGGCCAGCGCCCGCGCGATGCCGAGGCGCTGCCTCTGACCTCCGCTGAACTCGTGCGGGTAGCGTGAGGCGACGGACGGGTCGAGCCCGACCTTTTCGAGGAGATCGTGCACCCGGGCCTTCCTTCCGACCGCATCTCCGCCGAGGCCGTGCACGCGCAGGACCTCGTCCAGCATGCTCCGAACGGTCAGACGGGGGTTCAGCGCGCTGAAGGGGTCCTGGAAGACGAACTGGGCACGGCGTCGAAAGGCCCGCAGCCCATCCGCATCCATCGCCCGCACGTCGGTGCCGTCGAAGGTGATCTCCCCCTCCGCCGGCTCGACCAGGCGGAGGATCGACCGTCCGGTCGTCGACTTTCCCGACCCCGACTCTCCGACCAGCGCGAGGGTCTCGCCCCGTCGGATCTCGAAGTCGACGCCGTTCACGGCGTGCACCTTCCCCTTGCGGCGGCCCGGCGCGGGGAAGGTCGTGACGAGGCCCCGCACCGTCAGGAGCGGTGCGACGGCGACGCTGTCGTCGGTCATCGAAGACCCTCCAGTTCGATCTCACCCCTCGAGACGCGTCCGCACCGCGTCCCCCGACCGTCCTCGACCTCGACCAGCTGCTGCGGCTCCGCGCATCGATCCGCGGCCCAGCGGCACCGGGGGGCGAACCGGCAGCCCTCCGGCCACTCGCCCGCCGCGGGCACGCGACCCGGAATCGGCCGGAGCGGCCGTCCGTCTCCGGTCGGGAGCGAGTCCATCAAGCCGCGCGTGTACGGGTGCAGCGGGTTCGCGAAAACCTCTGCGACCGATCCCGACTCGACCAGCTGTCCGCCGTACATGACCATCACCCGGTCGCAGACCTCGGCGACCACCGCGAGGTCGTGCGTGACCAGCAGGATCGCCATGCCGTGGCGTTCCTGGAGACTGGCGAGCAGGTCGAGGATCTGCGCCTGGATGGTCACGTCGAGGGCGGTCGTCGGCTCATCCGCGATCAGCAGGTCCGGTTCGCAGGCGAGAGCCATCGCGATCATGACGCGCTGCCGCATCCCGCCCGAGAGCTCGTGGGGGTAGGCGCGGTACCTCGCCTCCGGCTCGGGGACCCCGACTTCCCCGAGGAGCCCGATGGATCGCGACCGGGCCGCGGCTCCGTCGAGTCCCCGGTGCAGCCGGAGCGCCTCGTCGATCTGGGCGCCGACGCGCTGTACGGGGTTCAGGGAGGTCATCGGCTCCTGAAAGATCATCGCGACGCGATCGCCGCGGAGCTTCCGCAGCTCCGACTTCGTCGCTCCGACGAGTTCCAGAGCGGGCCCGTTCCTCGGCGGCGTGTACCGGATGCGACTCCCCTCCTCCAGTCGCCCCGGAGGCGGAACCAGGCCGAGAATCGAGAGCGCGGTCATCGACTTGCCCGCACCCGACTCGCCGACCAGCCCCACCGTCTCGCCGGGCGCGATCGAGAAGGTCACGCCGTCCACCGGACGTACGGTGCCCGCCTCCAGGTCGAACCGCGTGCGCAGATTCTCGATCTCGAGCACCGGCGCCCGGTCGCTCGTGCCGTCGCGGGTCGCGTCCGTCGTCATCTCGCTCATCCCTTCCTCATCCGCGGGTCGAGCGCGTCACGCAGCCCGTCCCCGACGAGATTGAACGCCAGAACCACGATCACGATCGCGAGGCCCGGAAAGGTCGACAGCCACCACGCACGGGTCAGGAAGTTCCGGCCGTCCGCGACCATCGTGCCCCACGACGGGGTCGGCGGCTGGACGCCGAGACCGAGGAAGGAGAGCCCCGCCTCGAGCACGATCGTGTTTCCGATCCCGAGCGTGGCGGCGACGATCACCGGCACGAGCGCATTGGGGATCAGGTGCCGCGCGAGGATCCGTATCCGCGAGAAGCCCAGGACCTCCGCGGCCTGCACGAACTCCCGCTCCCGCAGGCTCAGCACCTCGCCGCGCACCAGCCGCGCCGTCCCCGGCCACTGGGTGAGTCCGAGCACCACCACGATCAGGAAGATGGAGGGCTGGAAGACGGCGATGATCGTGATGAGCAGGATCAGACGCGGAAAGGAGATGACGACGTCCACGGTGCGCATCAGCACCGAGTCGACCCATCCTCCGACGTACCCCGCCACCGCTCCCACCAGCGTACCGAGCGTGGCACTGATCGCGACGGCGATGAAGCCGATCGAGAGGGACACCCGGGCGCCGTAGAGCATCCGCGAGAAGATGTCGCGCGCGAAGTGATCGGTGCCGAGC
>DATFJS010000146.1:0-2980 GCA_035269045.1 Longimicrobiales bacterium
GAACGTCCCTTCGTCGCTGAAGACACTGATCCGGCGGGCCTGCTGGTCGGCGACGTACACCCGGCCCATGTCGTCGACATCCACGCTGACGATCTGCCCGAACATCGCATCGGTGTCCGCGTCCATCCCGCCCACGCGAAACATCTCCTCGACGCCCCATGCCTCGCCGCTGTCCCATGTGCCGTCTCCGGTGTTCTCGACGATCCGGACGCCGGCGGAGTCGGTGACGGTCACGCCCTCGGGACCGGCCGTACCGGAGTCGCCTCCGCAGGCCTGCAGCGCGAGGAGAAGGCCGGCGATCAGGGTGCCGGCGGGCAACGAAGATCTGTTCATGGTCGGGTTCCTCGAGGATGGATGGAGTCCGTGTCGAATCCGGGTGGACACATCGGTCCTTCTACGAAAGCTGGGCAGACGGTCTTCAGTCGTGAAGGCGTCCCCCGATTGCCCCACGTCACGATCTCTCCGATACTCGGGGCCATGCAGATCTCGTACATCGACGGCCCACGCCTCCGGCGCTCGCTCCTGGCCGCCTGCGCTTACGCGCAGCGGCAGCGGGGTGAACTCAATCGGATCAACGTGTACCCGGTCCCCGACGGTGACACCGGTACCAACCTGGCGCTCACGGTCCAGGCGATCGCCGATCGGCTGAACGCGAGCCGGGAACGGTCGGTATCGATCGTCGCCAACGAGGCGGCGCAGGCCGCGGTGCTCGGGGCCCGGGGCAACTGCGGGATGATCCTCTCGCACTTCCTGCTCGGGTTCTCGCGGCACTTCGACCAGGGTCAGACACGGATCACCGCCGCCGAATTCGCGGAAGCTCTCCGATCCGGTGTGGAGCACCTCTACGACGCGCTCGAGCGCCCCGTCGAGGGGACCATTCTCACGGTCATGCGCGACACGGCGGACGCCGCCGACACGGCCGGCACCCCCGACTTCGTCCCTCTGGTCGACCATCTCGTGGACAGCGCACGGGTCTCCCTGGAGCGAACGCCCGAGCTGCTCCCCGCGCTCAGCAGGGCCGGCGTGGTGGACGCTGGTGCCAAGGGGTTCGTGGCGATGCTGGAGGGCGTGCTGCTCTTCATCCACGGAGACCCGATCATCGCTGCGGAGCCGACCGAGGTTCGGGAGAACATCGCCGCCGCCGCGGTGGAATACGGCGCCGAGGACGAGACCTACCGCTTCTGCACCGAAGCGCTGGTCCGGGGTGAGACGCTCCCCACCCAGGCCGAGGCGAAGGACTGGCTTCGCGAGCGCGGCGACTCCCTGATCGTGATCCGGGCGGACGACGTGCTGAAGGTCCATATCCACACGGACGACCCGGAGGAGGTCTTCGACTGGCTCCGGACCAGGGGACGGCTGGAGACGCACAAGGCGGAGGACATGCGTGCCCAGCACGCCGCCGTCGGCCGCTCCGCCGAGGGGGGGCACATCGCGCTGGCTCGACGCCCGGTCTCGATCGTGACCGATTCGGCGGCCGACCTCCCCGAGAACGTGGTGCGCGCGCACGGAATGCACATCACGCCGCTCGCGCTCATCGACGGCGACGAGACGCTGCGTGATCGGGTCGATATCAGCGCGGAGGAGTTCCAGCGTCGCCTCGCGGAGCAGCCCGATACGCTTCCGACCACGTCGCAGCCCTCTCCGGCGGACTTCCTCGAGACGTTCAATCGGGCCGCGGAAGACGGCGAGCATGTTCTCGCGGTGATTCTCGGGTCGACGTTGTCCGGCACCTTCGGGTCCGCACGGGCGGCCGCGAAGCGCGTCCATGGAGCCTCGGTCACCGTGGTCGATACGCTCGGAGCCTCGCTTCTCGAGGGTCTTCTCGTGCTCAAGGCCTCCGAACTCGCCGAGCTCGCGATGCCACCGGAGCAGATCGCCGAGGAGATCACGCGGATTCGTCGGCGCTCGGGGATCCTGTTCACCGTCGAGACCTTCGATCGGCTGATCGCATCCGGCCGCGTCGGGCGTGGGCGCGCCCTGCTCGGATCGATGCTCAACGTGAAACCGATCCTCTGGCTCAATCCGGAGGGCGTCGTCGAGCCCGCCGGCAAGGCGTTCGGCAGCAGCCGCGGCCACCGTGTCCATCGCGCGATGATCGACACCGTGAAGGAGAAGGTGGGGGACGCGGAGAAGGTCCGCTTCGGGGTCGTGCACGTGGGCTGCTCGGAGATCGCTCCGCAGGTGGCGGGAGCGCTGCGGTCCCACTTCGGGCCCCACGTCGAGGTGCTGGATGCACCCGCCACGCCCGTGATCTCGACACACCTGGGTACGGGCGCCTGGGGCATCGCCTGGATGGTGGAGGACTGACCGCCGCCGTTCAGGCGTCGGGCAGCTTGTTGCGTCCCGCCACAAGCCAGGAGTACGTCGCCCGCTGCGCCGCGGAGAGTTCCGGCGGCAGCTGCACCAGAATGGCCCGCGTCCGAGCCTCGTCGGGCAGGTGGAGAACCAGCGCGTCCGGCTCCCACGCCTCCCACTCCGACGCTCGTCCGGATGCGTCGATCGAGACGGTGCGGCCGGGCTCCGTCAGTTCCGCCAGGCGCCGGCCGTAGTCCGTCCACGCCGGAAGCGGTTCCGCGGACCCCTCGGCGATGGAGGGGATGAGGGTCTCGCGGTAATACGAGACCGCCCGGTGGTAGGCGTCCTCGTCCGCCTCCCGAAGCGCCTTCAGCTGCTCCCGGTAGAACTCGCGAGGGTCGCGGGCACCTGCCGCCTCCAGCGCTTCGCGGAGCCGTGCGTCCGCGACCTCGGTCGGATCGCTCATCCGCCCGCAGCCATCGCGTCCATGAAGTCCTCGTTGGTCGGATGACGCTTCATCCGATCCAGGAGGAATTCGATGGCTTCGTTGGCCGGCATGTCGCCGAGGAAGTTGCGGAGCAGGAAGACGCGATTCCTCTCCATCTCGTTGAGCAGGAGCTCTTCCTTCCGGGTGCTCGAGCGGTTGATGTCGATCGCGGGAAAGACGCGGCGGTCCGAGATCTTC
>DATFJS010000147.1:0-2133 GCA_035269045.1 Longimicrobiales bacterium
GTGAGCGCACCCATGGCCACCGCCACCGTGATCTGGCCGCGGAGGTAGCGGCCGAGCAGATCGTCGTACTCCTTCGCGAACGCCTTCACCTGGTCGTGGCGCTCCCGCGGAAGCAGCTCCTCGAGCCGCTCCATGAAGCCGTCCCAGTCCCGGAGCAGATAGAACGCGATGACCGGAGTGAGGACGATATAGCCCAGCAGGGCGAGCACGGCACCGAGGCCCCGTCCCACACCGAGGATCGCGCTCCACCCCCGCTCCGCGAGCTGCGCCTGCTGCTCGGCCAGCATCTGCGCGACCGCCTCGCCGTCGATCTCCTGCAGCCGATCCGCGATCGCGGTGCCGACGCCGGGGAGCCGGGCCAGCCACGCCTCGAGATCCCGGGCCCACGTCTGCAGCCGATCGACGACGGTCGGCAGATCCCGGATGAACTCCGTGCCCTGACGTCCGAGCGCGGGCACGCCGAACACGACCACGGCCGCGATGCCGAGGATGGCCGGCACCGTGAGCAGCAGGATCGCGGTGGTCCGCCCCACTCCGCGGCCCTCGACCCGATCGACCAGCGGGTCGAGCAGGTAGGCGAGCCCCATCGCCACCAGGAAGGGGGCGAGCAGGCCGCCGGTGGTGGCGAGCACCCAGAGTCCGGTGATCGCCCCGAGCGTGATCAGGAGTCCGGTGACGCCGTCCCGGTCGCGATAGGGGTGGAGCGTGACCCACACCACACCGAACAGGATCGGGGGCGTGAGCACGCCACGCGTGACCCAGAGCAGCGCGGCGACCGCGAGCACGGCCACGGCGATGCGCAGCTGCTCGGTCGAGTCGGACCGACCGTCGGGAGACGCGCCCATACCGTCAGACATCCAGACCCGGCGAGTCGGACATCATCATGTCCCGAGCCGTCTCCAGAACCGCCCCGGCGTTCTCGTAGGTGATGCGGTCGAGCGCCTCCTCCAGCGGAAGCCATACGCACTCGGTGATCCCCTCCTTCTCCTCAGGAACCGCTTCCCCGGAGTCCGACGCGATCAGGTAGAAGGTGCAGTACTTGTGGATCAGCGTGCCACGGAGCCGGAAGTACCAGTCGATCTGGTCGATGCACGGTCCCAGTCGCAGATCGTCGAGCCCCGTCTCCTCCGTCACCTCCCGGAGTGCGGCCTCCGCCGGTGTCTCTCCACCCTCGAGGTGACCCTTGGGAAGGCCCCAGTTCTTGTACGGATCACGGATCAGGAGGACGTGCACCGCTCCGTCGATCCGTCGCAGCACGACGCCACCGGCGCTCTCCTGCAGCTCGGCTCCGGAGCGCGAAGAGGCGGGGGAGGGTCGACCATCCACGGGTCGATCGTTCACTGACGCATCCGAGACATCGGAAGAGACATCGGAAGAGACATCAGAAGATGGAGAGCCGGACATACCGACTCGGGTTCTCGCGGAAGTCCCGCAAGAGCAGTTCGAGCTCGACCAGAACCGAATTGGTCTGCCCCACCAGCACGGTGTCCGACAGGAGCTGACCCACGAAGCCCTCCCCGGCGTCGACCCGCGCCGTGATCCGGTCGATCCGGGCGAAGACGGAGTCGGCTCGCGCCAGGGTCCGGGTGATCTCGTCGGTCGAGCCCGCGACGCCGGTGGTGATGCCGGCCAGATTGTCCGCGGCGACCTCGACGTCGGCGAAGATCGAATCGAACTGGGCCTCGGCCATGAAGCCGTCCATGCGATCGAGCGTGGAGCGACCGGCCCGGGCCGCCGCGCTGATCTCGCTCGCGGCCGCGCGGATGTCGTCGGTCACCTCGTTGAACGAACCCGCCTGGTCCGACGTGAAGTCCCGGAGCGTCGCCGAGATCTCCCGGAGATTCACGATCGCCAGGCGCAGGTCGTCGGCCGTCTCTTCCGTGAACGCCTCCTCGACCCGCGCCGAAAGGATGGAGAGGTTCTCGCTGATCTCGTTGGCGGTGGCGGTCAGGCGGGAGATGTCCGGGATGGTGTAGCCGCCGAGCACCGGAACGCCGGGCTGGGACGGCGTGACACCGAGGGAGTCGACGTCGAGGTAGTCGAAGCCGGGGAGTCGTGCGGCCGAGATGATCTCGACCTGCCAGTCCCCGAAGAGGGACTCCGGCGCGACCAGGGCAGCGGCATCCTCGGGAA
>DATFJS010000148.1:0-6140 GCA_035269045.1 Longimicrobiales bacterium
ACTCAGTCCTTGAATTCGCCCAGCAGCGCGGAGATCGAGACCTTCGCGTCCCCGAGCAGCATCCGGGTGTTCTCGGCGAAGAAGAGGCGGTTCTGGACACCCGAGAACCCGGCGCCGAGCGACCGCTTGAGCACGATCACGGTCCGCGCGTGGTCCACGTTGATGATGGGCATGCCGTAGATCGGACTCGCCTCGTCCTCGCGCGCCGCCGGATTGACGACGTCGTTGGCACCGATGACCACCGCGACGTCCGTCCGCGGCAGCATCTGGTTCGCGTCCTCCATGTCGATCAGCTGATCGTAGGGGAGATTCGCCTCGGCGAGCAGGACGTTCATGTGCCCCGGCATGCGCCCCGCCACGGGGTGAACCGCGAACTTCACCTCGGCACCGTTCTTCTCCAGCACCTCCGCGAGCTCGCGCACCACGTGCTGTGCCTGCGCGACGGCCATCCCGTACCCCGGAACGAACACGACGCTGGACGCGGCCTCCAGCATGAGAAACGAGTCCTCGGCACTCACCGGGCGCGCCTCCCCCTCGATCGCCGTCCCCCCGGAGGTCGACCCGAACCCGCTGAAGAGCACGTTGCCGAGTGAGCGGTTCATGGCGCGACACATGATGTCCGTCAGGATCAGGCCCGACGCACCCACGAGCGCACCCGCCACGATCAGCAGCAGGTTGTCGATGGCGAAGCCAGCCGCGCTCGCCGCAAGGCCCGAATAGCTGTTCAGGAGCGCGATCACGACCGGCATGTCGGCGCCGCCGATCGGAATGACGGTCGTCACGCCCAGCGCCAGCGCCGTCCCGAGCATGACCCAGAAGGGGACGCCCGCCACGTGCGGATCGTGGACGAAGATGAATCCGGACACGAGCGCGGTGATCACCAGCGCGATGTTCAGGAATGCCTGCCCGGGGAACTGCACCGCCGCCGAGTTCATCCGGCCGGAGAGCTTCCCGTACGCGATCACGCTGCCGGTGGTCGTGAGCCCTCCGATCAGGATCGACACGAAGACCGTCCAGAGGGCGAAGAGGGACAGCGTGGCGTGTCCGTCGACGACGCTCCCCTGCACCGCCGCCCATCCCACCAGCAGCGACGCCGCACCACCGGAGCCGTTGAACAGCGCCACCATCTCCGGCATCGCCGTCATCTGGACCCGGCGCGCCGCGACCGCGCCGATGATCGATCCGATCGCCACACCGGCGGCGATCCACTCGAAGGTGAGGATCTCGTTCGAGAAGAGCGTGACGATCACCGCCGCCGCCATCCCGGCTGCGCTCAGCAGGTTCCCCTTCTTCGCCGACTCCGCCTTCCCGAGCATCTTGAGCCCGAGAATGAAACAGACCGCCGCCCCGATGTAGACGAGGTTGATCACCATCGCGCTCATGCGTCGTCCTTCTTCTTGAAGAATCGAAGCATGCGGTCGGTCACGAGGTATCCACCGACCACGTTGATGCTCGCGAAGACGACCGCGGCGAATCCGAGCCAGACCGCCATCTCACCCTGCTCCGCGCCGGCCGCGGCCAGCGCACCCAGCAGCGTGATGCCCGAGATCGCGTTGGACCCCGACATGAGCGGGGTGTGCAGCGTCGCCGGGACCTTCGAGATCAACTCGAAGCCCAGGAAGATCGAGAGAACCAGTATGAACGCGAGGAGTACGGCTCCAGCTTCCATCAGGCGCGCTCCTTCAGATCCGGATGAATGACCTCACCACCGTGCGTGACGGCGGATCGGGCGAGAATGTCGTCGTCGAAGTCGAGCGTGAACGCGCCGGTCTCCTCGTCGCGGAACTCGTCCACGAAGGCCGTGACGTTCGAGGCGAACATCTCGCTCGCGTCGACCACGACCTCGGCGGGCAGGTTGAGCGGGCCGATCACCTTCACCCCATCGATGTCCACGCTCTCTCCGTGGACCGACCCCTCGACGTTTCCGCCGGTGGCGGTCGCCATGTCGATGACGACCGAGCCCGGGCGCATCGCGGTGATCATGTCCCGGGAGACGATCTGCGGCGCAGGCCGCCCGAAGAGCTGGGCCGTGGTGACCACGACGTCGGCCCGTGCGATCGCGGCCGCCATGCCCGCCCGCTGCCGGTCGAGCTGTTCGTCCGTGAGCTCCTTCGCGTAGCCCTGCTCGGTCTGGCCCGTCTCCCCGCCCAGGTCGATCTCGAGGAACTTCGCCCCGAGCGACCGGACTTCCTCCGCAACGACGGGACGGGTATCGAAGGCCTCGACCCGTGCTCCGAGTCGACGGGCGGTGGCGATCGCCTGGAGGCCGGCCACGCCGGCACCGATCACGAAGACACGCGCGGCCGGGATGGTCCCGGCCGGCGTCATCATCATCGGAAAGATCTTCGGCAGTGCTTCGGCCGCCGTGATGACCGCGGCGTAGCCGGCCAGGCTGGCCTGGGACGAGAGGACGTCCAGTTTCTGGGCGCGCGTCGACCGCGGGACCATCTCCAGGGAGATCGCGGTGACCCCGGCCTCGGCCATCGCCCGCAGGCGCTCGGGGCTCCGGTAGGGATCGAGCAGGCTCATGTGCACGATTCCACGCGGCAGGGTCCCGATGCCCTCGACCGAGGGCGGCCGGACGCGGACCACGAGGTCGGCGTCGCCGGGGAGTGCGGTCCCCGGAGCGAGCTCGGCCCCCGCATCGGCGTACGCGTCGTCGGGCATCCCGGCCCGTTCGCCGATCCCTCGTTCGACCACGACCGTGTCGCCGGCCTCGGCGAGACGCCGGACGGCGGCGGGAGTGAGCGCCACGCGGCGCTCGTCCGGTTCCAGTTCTCGGAGTGCGGCGATCTTCATCCCGTACACGCAGGCTGGTGGAAACTCGAACCCGACCCCTCCCGGGAGCGGTCGGGACACACGACCTTGAAGGTAACACGCAGGCCGTGCCTCGCGACCGCAGTGCGTCGTCGGCTCCGATCCTCCGTACGTCGCGAACTCCAACGCTCGACCCGCAACGCATGATCTGGCTCGTCGCATCGCTGGTGGCTCTGGTCACCGGTCCGCTCCTGCTCGGCGCCTTCGGTGCCCGGCGGGGCGTTGCATCCTTCCTGGACGGATTCGTCGTGGTCGCCGTCCCGGGCCTGATCTTCCTGCACTTCGTGCCGGAGGCGATCGAGCACCTCTCGCTTCTCCCGATCGTCGCGCTCGTGCTGGGGTTCTGGGCGCCCGTCGGCGCGGAGCGCGTGCTTCGAGACCCGAAGGGACGAACGGACCAGCTCGCGCTCTTTCTCGGGATCACCGGGATGGCGGTGCACGGGCTGCTCGACGGTGCCGCCCTCCCCTCGGTCACCGGCAGTGCGGACGCCGGCTTCGGACTCGCCGTCGTCCTGCACCGTGTTCCGGTCGGGCTCGCGATCTGGTGGATGGTCCGCTCGATCGTGGGGGCGCCGCAGGCCGTGGCGGCGATCCTGGGACTCGGCGCGGTGACGGTTCTGGGGTGGCTCGGGGGCGCCGAGCTGTCCGCGATGGTCGGATCGGAGGGGGTCGAGCTCTACCAGGCGCTGGTCGGCGGCTCACTCGTCCACGTGATCTTCCACCGATCGCCGGAGCTCGCGCCCGAAGCTCCACCGCGGTCGGGACCGCGCACCGCGGAGGGAGCCGGAGCCCTCCTCGGGTTCGCGCTGCTGGGGATCGTCGCCGTCACCGAGGGGGCGGTCGGCCATCACGGCGGCATCGAGTTCCTGGAGCGATTCCTCGTGCTCGCCGCGACCAGCGCGCCCGCGCTGGTCATCGCCTATGTCTTCGCCGGACTCCTGTTCGCCTACATGCCCGCGGGCTCGATCCGCTGGATGTCGAAGGGGGGATCGGGGACACAGGCCGCACGAGGGATGCTCGTCGGCCTCCCTCTCCCGGTCTGCTCGTGCGGCGTCGTGCCGCTCTACCAGACGCTGATCCGGCGCGGAGCCGCCCCGGCCGCGGCGATGGCCTTCCTCGTCGCCACGCCGGAGCTCGGGCTGGACGCGATCTTCCTCTCGATCCCGCTGCTCGGGGCGGAGATGACCGGCATCCGGGTCGTGGTGGCCGGTGTCGCCGCGCTGCTCGTGGGCTGGTGGGTCGGCGCCTGGGTCCAGAAGCACGGGGACAGTGGCGCGGTCGACGGACCGGTCGTCTGCGAGGGCTGTGGATGCACCCTCGGTGGAAGCGAAGACCTGGCGCCGAGCCCGGAGCAGAAGACGCCGCTCGGCGCGCTCAAGGTGGGCTTCGGGTCGGTGGTCGACGACACCGCCCCGTGGATTCTGGTGGGACTCGCGGTCGCGGCCCTCGCCGCCCCCCTCCTGGCGGAAGGGTGGCTCGCGTCCCTGCCTCCCGGGCTGGACGTGCTGCTCTTCGCCGCCATCGGGTTTCCGACCTACGTGTGCGCGAGTTCGGCGACGCCGCTGGTGGCCGCGCTGCTCGCCGGGGGCCTGAGTCCCGGTGCGGCGGTCGCCTTCCTCATCACGGGGCCGGCGACCAACGTCACCACCCTCGGCGTCCTGTCGTCGCTGCACGGGCGGGCCGCGGCGATCCGCTTCGCCGGCACGCTCGTGGCACTCTCCGTCGGCATGGGGCTGCTCATCAATTTCTTCGTCGGCGTCGGCGACCTCGGAATCCCCTCCCTCGAGTCGCTCACGGAGGAAGCACCCGGCCCGATCGAACGCGCGGCGCTCGTCGCGCTGTCCCTGCTCGTGGCCGCCTCGGTCGCACGGCGAGGGATCCGGGCGTTCGCCGGTGAAGTGACGCAGGGGCTCGGCGTCGGTCACTCCCACGCGCATGCCCACGGGGACGATCACCGGCACTGACCCGCCCGCACCGCCACGGACCCGGCCGGGATCCACTCTCGCGTTCGAGGGGGGTCCCTCCGCACACTCTCTGGTACCACTCTTCGGAGCCATACGTCGAACCCAACCCCGAATCCTCCGTGACCACACCTGACGGACCCCCCGAGCCGCATCCGCCCCGGGCTTCCGCGGGCGGAGGCCTTCACCGATGGGCGCCGATCCTCATCCTGGCGGTCGCCGCCGGTTACGCCCTGACCTTCGCTCCGACCGGCGACGTCGCGGTCGAGGCGGGCGAAAGCTACGGCTTCAGCTCGGTGATCCCGGCGCTGGTGACGCTGATCCTCGTCTTCTTCACGAGAGACGTGGTGTCGTCGCTGTTCATGGGAATCCTGAGCGCGGGATTCGTGATTCGCGACCCCAACCTGATCGACCGCTTCCTCCTGCCCAGCATCGGGACGGAGGCCTTCGCGCTGATCCTGGTGGTGTACCTGTGGGCGCTCGGTGGCCTGATCGGGCTGTGGACCCGAACGGGGGGAGCCCAGCACTTCGCCGAGTGGGCCGGTCGGAAGATCGTCCGGGGGCCGCGGACCGCGCGACTGTTCGCCTGGCTCGTCGGCGTGATCTTCCATCAGGGCGGCACGATCTCGACGATCCTCGCTGGAACGACGGTTCGCCCCGTGACCGACCGTGAGAAGGTCAGTCACGAGGAGTTGACCTACATCGTGGACTCGACGGCGAGTCCCATCGCGACGGTCATTCCGCTCAACGCGTGGCCTCTCTACGTGGCGGGCCTCGTGGCCGGTACCACCCCCTTCTTCGCGACCGAGCAGGAGGCGGTGACGTTCTTCTTCCGCTCGATCTTCTTCAACTTCTACGGCGTGTTCGCCGTGGCGATGACGCTGCTGTTCGCGCTGGACCTGCTTCCGGCGATCGGCGGAAAGATGCGCCGTGCCCGGGAGCGTGCCCGCTCCACCGGCGAACTCAACCGCCCCGGCTCCGACCCGATCGCGGCGGAGGAATTGTCCCAGCTCAAGGTTCCCGTCGGGTACCGGCCCGGTCTCGCGGACTTCATGGTCCCCCTCGGAGTTCTGATCGCGACCGCACTCACGGGAGTGCTCGGGCCGCTGTTCGACGCCCTCTCCGCGGGCGACCTCGAGGTTTTCCTTGGCGGAATCGACATCCCGATCGCGGAAGCGTTCGGGCTCGCCATCCTTTCGGCCATCGCGCTCGCCCTCATGAAGGGGATGGCGCTGAACGAGGTGATCGACGGCTTCGTGGACGGCTGCAAGGGTGTCACGATCGGCGCGCTCGTGCTTGCGCTCGCCGTGACTCTCGGGGACATCTCCGGCCTGCTCGGGACGGCGAACTTCATCGTCGACG
>DATFJS010000149.1:0-3757 GCA_035269045.1 Longimicrobiales bacterium
GAACGGGGCCGGGACTGACGGGTAATCGGTCGCATGGCCGATTCCACCCCCGACATCCGTCTCCGGAGCCTCAACGACGCGCCGGTTCGTGACGGCGGATCCCACGTCGTGTACTGGATGACCGCCTTCCGCCGGTTGTCCTGGAACCACGCGCTGGACCGCGCGCTCGAGCATGCGAGGCGGCTCGACGTCCCGCTCCTGGTGTTCGAGGGGCTCCGTGTGGACTACCGGTGGGCCGCCGACCGGCACCACCGCTTCGCGCTCGACGGCATGCGCGAGCACCGCGCGGCGCTCGCGGACACACCGCTGGGCTACCTGCCATGGGTCGAGCCCGAGGCGGGGGCGGGGAAGGGGCTTCTCCAGCGGCTCGCGTCGGACGCCGCGGTCGTGGTGACCGACGATGCGCCCTACTTCTTCCTCCCCCGCATGGCGGCCGCGGCGGCCGAGAAGCTGGACGTGCGGCTCGAGGCGGTCGACTCCAACGGCATCTACCCGATCCACCACGCGGAACGGACCTTCACCACGGCGGCCTCCTTCCGTCGGCACCTCCAGAAGACGCTTCCGGAGTTCTTCGGAGACGCACCCGAGTCCGATCCGGACCTGACGGGGCTGCCGAGCTTCACCGGCCTGACGGACCTGCTCGGGGACCGCTGGGCACCCGCGTCGGACCGGATGCTCGACCCCGCGGGAGATGGGCTCGCCGACCTGGACATCGACCACGAGGTGCCACCGGTGCCGTTCCGGGGCGGGACGAGGGCTGCACGGGCCCGGCTCGACCGTTTCATCGAGGAGCGGCTCGCCGAGTACCACGAGCGACGCAACGAGCCCGACGACGAAACGGGCAGTCGCCTCTCGCCGTATCTGCACTGGGGCCACATTTCCTCGTGGGAGATCTTCTCCCGGCTCGTGGAGCGGGACGACTGGACGCCCGCTCGCATCGCGGACACGCCCAACGGGCGGCGCGAAGGGTGGTGGAACCTGTCTCCCGAGGTCGAGGCGTTCATCGACGAGCTGATCACCTGGCGCGAGATCGGATTCAACTACTGCACCCGGGAGAAGGAGCCCGACCGGTACGACTCGCTGCCGGAGTGGGCACGGGAGACGCTCGAGGAGCACGAGGCCGACCCTCGGCCGCACCTCTACACCCGGGACGAGTTCGAGGCGGCCGAGACCCACGACGAACTCTGGAACGCCGCCCAGCGCGAGCTTCGACGCGAAGGCACGATCCACAACTACCTGCGCATGCTCTGGGGCAAGAAGATCCTCGAGTGGAGCGAAACGCCGCGGGAGGCACTCGACACGATGATCGAACTGAACAACCGCTGGGCCGTCGACGGGCGCGACCCGAACTCCTACAGCGGCATCATGTGGGTCCTCGGTCGATACGATCGCGGCTGGCCGGAGCGTGAAGTGTTCGGCAAGGTGCGGTCGATGACCTCGAAGTCGACCCGCAGGAAGGTCTCCGTGGACGACTACCTCGAACGCTTCGGCCCGGACGGCGAGGAGAATAGCTGATGAGAAACGTGAGCCGCTTCGCCTCCGAACTCCCGGTCGATCGGGTGACCGCCTTCTCCTGGCATGAGCGGGACGGAGCCTTCGAGCGCCTGACGCCGCCCTGGGAGGACGTTCGCATCGTCTCGCGGGAGGGGGGCATACGGGACGGCCGCGTGACCCTCAGGATCGCCAAGGGCCCCGTCAAGCTCACCTGGAAGCTGAAGCACGAGGACTTCCGTCGGGACGAGCAGTTCGTGGACGTCCAGGTGGAGGGGCCGTTCGAACACTGGCGCCACATCCACCGCTTCGAGGACGCCGGGGGCGGGACGTCGGTGCTTCGGGACGAGATCGAATGGGAGCCGCCGCTCGGAGCGGCCGGCGACCGGTTCGGCGTCCCCATCGTCGAGAAGGATCTCGAACGCATGTTCCGGTTTCGCCACACCCGGCTGGTCCAGGACCTCGAGCTCCACGCCCGATTCTCCGACCGACCCAGGATGAGGGTCGCGATCTCGGGCGCGTCGGGCATGATCGGGTCCGCGCTGACTCACCTCCTCACGACCGGCGGTCACACCGTCGTGCCGCTGGTCCGGGACGAGGAATCGGCGAAGGCCGGAGAGGGCATCCTCTTCGACATCGCGGGCGAACGGATCGATGCCGAGGCGCTTCGCGAAGTCGATGCCGTGGTGCACCTCGCGGGGGAGCCCATTCAGGCGCTTCGATGGACCGAGGAGAAGAAGCGGGCCATTCGTGAGTCCCGCGTGAAGGGGACCGAACTGCTGTCCCGCACGATGGCGCAGCTCCGCGGCGGCCCGGAGACCCTCGTCTGTGCCTCGGCCGTCGGCTACTACGGCGGGCGGGGCGATGCCTTCGTGAACGAAGAGACGTCGAAGGGTCGGGGGTTCCTCGCGGATACGGTCGAGGCGTGGGAAGATGCCACGCGGCGTGCGAAGGGAGCGGGTCTCAGGGTGGCACACGTCCGACTCGGCCTGGTCCTGAGCACCGAGGGCGGCGCTCTGCCCAAGATGCTCTGGGCCTACAAGGCGGGCGTCGCCGGCCGAATCGGGAGTGGTCGACAGTATGTGCCATGGATCGACCTCGACGACGCGACCGGCATCTTCTATCACGCGCTGATGGACACCTCCGTACGGGGCGTCCTGCTCGGCACCTCGCCACAGCCGGTGCCGAACGCGACCTTCACGGACGTGCTCGGTCGGATCCTGAATCGCCCGACGATCGTGCCGGTGCCGTCACTGGCCGTTCGTGCGGCGCTCGGACAGATGGGGGTGGAGCTGCTGCTCAACGGACAGAGAACCCGGCCGGAGCGGACGCTGGAGGCGGGGTATCGGTTCCGCTTCGACTCCCTCGAGGATTCGCTCCGCCACCAGCTCGGCCGGAGCTCCACCGCGGTCGTTCCGGAACGCGGCTGAGCCCGGTCAGTCGCCCGGGATCGCCGTCGATTCGGGTGCGACTCCCTTCGACTCGACGCCGTCGGGCATCCGATCGGCGGCGAGACGCGCCGTTCCCGGCTCGTTCCAGTCCCACTGGTCGGGAAGACCGAAGTCCTCGGCGATGCAGCCGTAGGTCGTCTCGGCGGACAGCACGACGCCGGGAACGCCCGCTCCCGGATGCGTTCCCGCTCCGACGAGGTAGAGACGATCGATATCCTCGCTCCGATTCTGCGGCCGGAAGTAGGCGGTCTGACTGAGCTTGGGCTCTACCCCGAAAGCATTTCCGTACGTCGAGTTGAGATGTGACTCGAAGTCGTCCGGCGTGAAGATATGCAGCACTTCCATCGACGCGCGGAGGTCTTCCATGCCCCACTCCTCGAGGAAGTCGATCACCGTGTCCGCGAACTGCTCCCTGATGGGCTCCCAGTCGATGCCCGACTGGTTGTTGGCGACCGGGATCAGGACGTACATGCTTTCGCAGCCCTCCGGTGCCATCTCCTCATCCGTCGCGGTCGGGACGTGCAGATACATGCTGAAGTCGTCCGGCAGGATCTTCTTGCGGAAGATGTCACTCACCAGGCCCTTGTAGCGCTCGGTCAGGATGAGCGTGTGGTGCTCGAGCTTCGGATACTTCTTCCGCGTGCCGAGATACAGCAGGAAGCACGACATCGTGTAGTCCTGCTTCATGACCTTCGCGTCGGTCCAGTGCTTCCGATGCTTCGAATCGATCAGCGTGCGGTACGTGTGGCCCACGTCGGCGTTGGTGGCGACGAAATCGGCGTCGAAGCGCTCGCCGTTGGCGATCGCGCCGACCG
>DATFJS010000150.1:0-13595 GCA_035269045.1 Longimicrobiales bacterium
AGGCACCTCCTTCACCTCTCGCCTCAGCACCCTGAGCACCACGGGATTTCCGTCTTCCTTGAAGTAGTGGTCGAAGGAATATTCCTCGCCCACCTCGAGATCCAGCGTCCGGATGAAGAAGAGGAAGCCGATCTCGTCCAGCGGCTGGTCGGTGAGGGTCTCCCCCGACTCGTCCACCTCCGGCTCGGCTCGCTCCCACCTCTCCTCCTCCGGAAAGATCTCGTACCACTTCCTGCTCTTGTAGCTGACCTCGTGCTGGTCCTTCCGGAAGCGCAGCGAGGAGAGCGTGTGGACGTCCATCCACGACTGGAACAGGTCGCGGACCTTGAGGGTCCCGAACATCGCGCTCCCGTCCAGCGTGAGCTCGAGCGGGTAGACGCGGCGACCCCGTATGGTGTCACGGGGGAGAACGCGCAGATGACCCTCACCGACGCTGAAGATCCCGAGTTTCACCTGGTAGAGCAGATCCTCACCGGGACCGAACGGCACATCGGGTGGCTCGGTGGTCCGGAGTTCGCCCGGCAGGCTGATGCCGGGGCTCTCGCCCGGATTCCCCTGGCCGAGCAGAGGCCCCGCGCACAAGGCGAACGCGCACGCACCGAACAGCGCGAGTGCGAGGGCCCTCACGCATCCCCCCCCGAGTCGGTGGGCCATCGCCGGTCCCGGAAGGCGAAGAGGGCCTTGAGGGCTCGGGGGGCGCGGAAGCGGGACTCGCGCGCGTGCCGCTCGTACCGCATCCGCACGTCGACCTCCTCGATCCGACGCGCATTCGGCGCGAGACGGTGAAGGGTCTCGAGATTCGCGACCCACGGCTCGTCGGACTCCGCGATGGGCCCGTCGTCGCCTCGCAGCGCCTTGTCGATGACGATGAGTCGGTAGGCGCGGAAGCCCGTCAACGGGTCGGCCGGCGCGGTCCGGAGCGCCGGACCGAGGACCCAGGGGGCGAGTCGGCGTGCCCACGCCACGCCCTTCGGCGTCGTGGCGGGCGTCCACTCCCGAACGGCCCCGGCCACGATGTCCGCACCCCCCTCCAGCGTCTTCACCTGCTCCTCGATCGCGTCGAGGTCGTCGGTGAAGTCGGCCTGGAGCACGAGCGCGGCGTCGCGCTTCGGGTAGTCCGAGTGATCCACGGCGGCCCGGAGCAGCCGATCCACCGCCGTACCGTACCCGACCCGGTCGTCCGACCGGATCACGGTAAGGGGGAGCGTGCCCTCGTACCGGGTCAGCACCTCGTCGGTATCGTCGGAGGAGGCGTCGTCGAAGACGATGAGGTGGAAGTCACGCTCGAGAGCCCCGAACACGCGGCGCACCTTCCAGAGAAGGGGACCGAGCGTCGTGGCCTCGTCCCGCGTGGGAATGCAGACGTAGATCATATCGGTTGGATCATTGGGTCGTCGTTCGTTCCTTCCACCGCTTGTGCGGCCAGAAGTACTGCTCCGGATCGTTCCGGACCGCCTGTTCGAGCAGCTCCGTGTGCGCCTGTGTCAGTCGACGCACGTCCTCGTCGAAGTCTCCGCTCGGTTCAATCGTCACCTCCTCGACCGCGAACCGGTAGCGCCACCGGGACCCGGGCAGGGCGACGACGTGTCCGACGAAGAGCGGCGCACCCGTTCGAAGGGCGAACACCGCCGCTCCGCGAGCGGTCACGGCCGGACGATCCATGAAGTCGACGAGGATACCCCCGACGGCCACGTTTTGGTCTCCGACGATCCCCGCGACATGGCCCTTTCGCAGACCCCGAAGAATGCGCCTCGGAGCCTCGTCGCGCACCACGATGTTCATCCCGAGCCGCCCGCGGGTCTCGACGAGGTCGCGGTCGAAGAGGGGATTGCGCTGGCGCGTGGCGACCCCGTCGACGGGAATTCCACGGGCGGCCACCGCCGCACCCGCCATCTCCCAGTTCCCGAAGTGACCCGTCACGGCGATCACGCCGCGCCCCTCGGCCACCCGCGCCTCGAACTGCTCCCACCCCTCCCAGCGGTCGATTCGACTCCGGATCGACTCCGGGGTCTCGGCGGCGAGGCGGAAGGTGGCCACCGCCTCCCGTCCGAGGTGCATCCACGACCGACGGGCGAGCCGCCGGAGCTCGGCGGGCGACACCTCCGGAAACGCGATGCGGAGGTTCTGCCGCACCACCTCCCGCCGGATCCCGAGCACGCTGCCGGCGAACCAGCCGAGGGCGGATCCGAGCGAGCGGGCCAGCGACTCCGGAAGGAGCGTCAGGACCCCGCGCAGGCCGCGATAGGCGCCGTACTCGAGGCGGTGTCTGAGCGTCGGATTCACGGCGCGATCCCGGTCCGGGTCACCCGGCCGACGCGGGGGTCTCCCGGAACTGCATCTCGTGGAGACGCGCGTAGGTCCCGTCGGAAGCCAGGAGCTCGTCGTGCCGGCCCTGTTCGACGACCCGGCCCTCGTCCAGCACGACGATCGTGTCGGCGCGCTGGATCGTGGAGAGCCGGTGCGCGATCACGAACACGGTCCGTCCTTCGAGGAGTCGTTCGATGGCATCCTGCACCAGCCGCTCGGACTCCGTGTCCAGCGCGCTGGTGGCCTCGTCGAAGATCAGGATCGGGGGATCCCGGAGCAGGGCACGAGCAATCGCGATGCGCTGCCGCTGACCGCCCGAGAGCTCGGTTCCCCGCTCTCCCACGACGGTGTCGTATCCCTCGTGGAGCGCCGTCACGAACCCGTGAGCATTGGCGGCACGGGCAGCCTGCTCCACGGCCGCGTCGGTCGCGTCGGGGCGACCGTAGGCGATGTTGGCGCGCACGGTGTCGTGGAAAAGGACGGTCTCCTGCGAGACGATCCCGAGGCTGGCGCGGAGGTCCTCGATGCGGATGTCGCGCAGGTCCACGCCGTCGATCGAGATGCGTCCGTCGGTCACGTCGTAGAAGCGCCCCAGCAGATCGACCAGCGTGGTCTTTCCCGCGCCGCTGGGCCCGACCAGAGCGGTGACGGTGCCGGCGGGGATGTCCAGGTCGATGCCGCGCAGGACGGGTTCACCCTCCCGATAGGCGAAGCTGACGTCCTCGAACCGCACGCCCTGCTCGAGGTTCGGGAACGGCAGTGCACCGGTGCGGTCGTGGATCTCCGCGGGAGCGTCGAGGAATTCGAACACCCGCTCCGCGCCCACCAGTCCGGGCTGCACGAGCGCCGGGAACTTGGCCGCGTACTTCACCGGCGAGTAGAGCTTGAGGGAGAGCGCGAGGAACCCGACGAACTGTGCGCCGGTGAGCGCCTGGTCCGAAAGAACGAGGTTCGCACCCATCCAGAGGATGACCACGGTACCGATCGCCGCGAGCATCTCCGTCATGGGAGCGGCGAGCGCACGCCAGCGTTCGGTGCGGACGAAGGTTCGGAAGTAGTCACCGGTGAGGTTGCGGAAGCGCTCCCGCTCGAGCCGCTCGGCTCCGGACGACTTCACGAGCCGAATGCCGGACAGCGTCTCCTGGATGTGCCCGTTCACGTCTCCCGCCAGGTCGAGCACGCGCCGGTCGCCCCGCCGGAGCTTCTTCACCAGTGGCCCCCATATCCCCATCGTGCCGGGGATCACGATGAAGGCCGCCAGCGTGAGCTGCCACGAGATCGCCACCATCGCCACGACCGCGACCAGGAACTCGAAGATCGCCGAGAGGATCTTGGCCAACTCGCGGGCGAGCAGCGTCCGGAGCTGCTCGACGTCGTGGGTCAGACGCGAGACGATCTGCCCCATCTTCGTCCGCCCGAAGAAGGCGAGATCGAGTTCGAGCAGGTGATCATAGACCTCGCGCCGCAGATCCCGCGTGACGCCCTGCTCGACCCGCGCGATCAGGTAGCCGCGGAGGAAGTCGAAGATGTTCTTGAGGAGGAAGGCCAGCAGGATCAGGAGGATCACCTGCTGCACGGCGACGAGCTTGGCCTCCGGCGCGGTCGCGTCCAGATCGATCCACCGGTAGATGGTGGCGTCGAGGAACCGATCCATGGCGTTGGAGGCGCCTTCCCCGGCCCCGGGCGCCCGTCCCTGATCGAACAGCGCGCTGACGAACGGGATCAGCAGCACATACGTCGCCGCGTCGAGTCCGGCGAAGGCGAACGTCGCCAGGGCGCCGACCGTGAACACGGCGGCGTGCGGGCGAAGGTATCCGAGGATGCGGAAGTAGAGGCTCACGACGAGAAGCTAACGGGGAGTGCGGCTGGACAGCATCCGGCGAACGATCGCGGCATTCCGCCCGGTGGCGCCCTGCTCCCTCGTGACGATCCGGGGGCCGGCTTCGGCCATGCGCGCCAGCTCGTCGGTCGCGCCGAACACGGCAGGCAGATCGGAAAGGTCGCCCAGAATCCGGATCGCGGGGGCGAGCGCCTCGGTCACCTCCGCGAAGTTGTGGTGGTCCGGGCCGGAGACGATGGGCTTGCCGAGCGCGGCGGCCGGAATCGGGTTCGACCCACCGAGCCCGTCGAAGGTTCTCCCCACGACCACGACGTCGGCGAGCGCGGTCGCCACCTCCGCCTCCCCCATCGTGTCGATCAGGAAGGGACCGTCCCGTGCGGGTCGTTCGGGCAGCGAGGCCCGAGCGGGTGCGCCGGACGGCACGTCCAGCGGATCGGTCGCATGCCGGGCGGATGGGCCGACCTCGCCCCGGTGCTCCGAGCGGCGTATCCAGTCCGCGAGCCGCGCGACCTCCTCGAAGCGCTCCGGCTTTCTCGGTACCACCACCAGCGTCACGCCCTCCGGCGTCGCCTCGACGAGCTGCGCCTCCTCGTCGGGCCCGGTGGAGATCGCCACGACGACCGGCCGATCCGCCGGAATGCCCATGTCGGCGCGCAGCGCGCGCGCCCTCGCGGCGAGGTCGTCGGGAAGCTCGACGTCCCACTTCATCGTCCCGGTGACCTCCACGCGATCGGGCGGGACGTCCATCCGGACGAACCGCTCCGCGTAGGTGTCGCTCTGCGCGCCCACGGCCGCCAGTCGCCGGAAGGAGGGCGCCAGGAGCTGCCGGAGGCGGTGGTACCCACGGAAGCTCGACGCACTCAGCCGGCCGTTCACGACCGACACCGGAATGCCCCGCGCCTCGCACTCGCGCGTGAAATGCGGCCACACCTCGAGCTCGAGCAGCGCCACCGCATCGGGGCGGATCCGGTCGAGAAACCGGGACACCATCCAGCTGAAGTCGAGCGGGAACCGCACGACCTCGTGGTCGGGCTCGAAGAGCGCTCGAGCGCGCGCGATTCCGGTGTTCGTCGTCGACGAGATGACCACGCGCACCCCCTCCGAGGCGAGGTGTCGCACGAGGGGCTCCGCCGCCACGACCTCACCCACGCTGACCCCGTGGAGGAGCACCGTGGGTCGCGGGTCCGGAGGAATCGAGGGTGCGAATCCACGTCGGCCCTTCCAGTCCGTCCGCCACTTTCCGGTGCGGAGGAGAGGGAAGCCCCAGACCGGTGACGTGACGCCCAGGAGGGCCGCGTAGGCGGCGTCGAGTGGGCGGATCATGTTAGAATGATGGCCGTATCCGGCGCGGGTGCCAACGCGCCGGGCCGCGAACGCGCTCGGCCCTCCGCCCCCGCCCGGCTTCGACCCGACCCGGACTCACCGAAGCACCCACTCCGCTCCGTATCCGTGACCCGACCGTACACCGGCGGCCCGCCTCCCCCGCCCCCCGAGCTTCCGGAGCAGCCGAAGCGCGTGCTGCTCATCCGGCTCAGCGCACGGGGTGACGTCCTGTTCGCCCTTCCGTTCGCGGATCTGGTGCGCCGCCGCTGGCCCGATGCGGAGGTGGACTGGGCGATCGAGCGCCCCGCCGCGGACATGGCAGAGGGTCATCCGGCCATCGACCGGCTGATCGTATGGGATCGAAGTCGGTGGAAGCGGCTGCTCCGCTCGGGACGGCTGGTCGGCCTCGCCCGAGAGGCGCTCGCGTTTCGAAGAAAGCTTCGCAGCCGCCGGTACGACATCGTCGTCGATCTGCACGGGATGCTCCGAAGCGGACTGCTCGCGTGGCTGACCGGCGCGCCGGTGCGGATCGGTCATGCCGTGAAGGAGGGGAGCGGCATCTTCTTCACCCACGAGTTCCCCGGGCTCACCGACGTCGACCGCATCGGCGGCGAATTCCGCGACCTGGCCGACTGGATGGGTCTCGACTCGCGCGCCTGGACCCTGGAAGCGCCCATGTCGGAGGAGGCGAGGCTGGAGGCCCGCGAACACCTCGAGCAGGCGGGCGTCGACGGACCGTACGTGGTGGCGATCCCCCACACGACGCGGCCGTTCAAGCACTGGGAGGAGTCCAGGTGGGGCCCGCTGATCGACGCGCTGCACGAACGCACCGGCACGCCCGTCGTGATGCTGGGCGGACCGGGAGATCGAGAGGCGACGGATCGGATCGTCGAGGGGGTCCGCAGCGGCGCACTCGTCGACCTCGTCGGAACGACCTCCCTGGGCGCCGCGGCGGCGATCGTGGCGGAGTCCCGCGTGGTGGTCGGCGTGGACACCGGACTCACACACGTCGCCCACTACCACGATCGTCCGACCGTGTGTCTGTTCGGGCCGGCGGCGTACGTCGTGCCTCCGACCCCGGTGACCCGTATCATCCGTCACGACGAACTCGAATGCGTGCGGTGCATCGCCCGAGGTCCCGGTCCCACGTGTGACGGCGCCTGGTGGTGCATGGACCGCATCACGTCCGACGAGGTGATGGGACACGTGGACGATCTGCTCGAGGGACGCCCCGACACCCGCCCTCCCGCTCGAACCTGACATCACGCCGATCATGGCACTTCGAACAGCCCGCCCGGCCCGCACCGCCGACCACGGAGTCTCCGGAACGTGAAGACCCTCCACCTGGAGACGCGTCGTCACGTCCACGGCGCCGGTGTGCAGGTACTCCACCTCGTCGCCGGTCTTCGCGCCATGGGCGACGACGCCATCCTGATGGCCCCGGAGGACAGCGACATCCTCGCGACCGCCGACTCGCGCGGCTTTCCGACCATCCCCCTCCTCTTCCACGGGGAGGCGGACTTCGGGTTCGTGAGAAGATTCCGCGCCCGAATCGAGGACGAGCAACCCGACCTGGTGCACCTCCACTCACGTCGCGGGGCGGACACGCTCGGGCTGCTCGCCGCGTGGCGCTCCGACGTTCCGACGGTGCTGACGCGGCGCGTCGCCGCTCCCGAGCCGGGCTTCATCGCGCGCCTCAAGTACGGCCGCTGCGATCGCGTGATCAGTGTCAGCGACGGAATCCGCGACGTGCTGATCGGCGAGGGGATCCCGCCGGACCAGGTCGTGACCGTGCACTCGGCGATCGACGCGGAGTCACTCCCGGACGACTGCGCCGACGGCGCGGACCTGCGACGATCCTTCGACCTTCCCGATGATTCGCTGATCATCGCGATGGTGGCGCAGTTCGTCGACCGGAAGGGCCACGACGTGCTCCTCGACGCGCTTCCGGAGGTGCTGGACGCGGAGCCGCGGGCGCACGTCCTGCTGTTCGGGGAAGGGGCCCGCCACGAGGCCGTCTCCACCCGCGTCCAACGCGAAGGGCTCGGAGGTCGCGTACGGCTGCCCGGCTTCCGCGACGACCTCCACGCCCTCCTTCCCTGCTGCGACGTGCTCGTGCATCCGGCGCGTTCCGAGGGCCTCGGCGTGGCCCTCCTCGAGGCTGCCGCCGCCGGTCTCCCGGTGGTCGCGACCCGCGTCGGGGGGATTCCGGAGGCGATGGTCGACGGCCGCACGGGGCTGCTGGTCGAGGAAGACGCCCCCGATGAACTCGGGCAGGCGCTGATGCGGCTGCTCGGCGACACCGATCTCCGCCGGCGAATGGGCGCCGAGGGACGCGCGTGGGTGAAGGTGGAACGGTCGGTGCCCGTGATGGTCCGGCGCAATCGCGCCGTCTACGAATCGGTGCTGGGAGAGCGCACCGGCGCCGGGTGAGAGCGTACGGCCGGCACCCTCACCGTACGAATGAGTCCGGGAACCGCTACCGCGGCCTGGGCGTGAGCGTTGCCACCGGGACGATCATCTCCTCCGGGCTGATGCCGCCGTGCAGGAAGGAGTTCCGGTAGCGCGCCTGGTATTCACGCAGCTTCGTCGGGTACACGAAGAAGTGGTCCTCGAGCGCCACCAGATACGTCGTGCCGGGACGTCCCGAGGGAAGTCGCAGTTCGTTGGCCTCGGACGTGCCGAAGACGCTCTCGTCGTCCTCCGCCCGCAGGTCCTGCCCGAACTTGTAGCGCAGGTTCGACGTGGCGTCCCTGCGGGCGAAGACCGTGGTCGGCCGCTGACACAGGATCGATCCGTGATCGGTGGTGAGCACGACCTTCGCCCCCGTCCGGGCCGCCTCCTTGATCACCGTGAACGCGGTGGAGCGCTCGAACCACTGCCGGGTCAGGTCCCGCAGCGAGGCCTCGTCCTTCGCGACCTCCATCAGGATCGGCGACTCGGAACGCCCGTGGGTCATCAGGTCCACGAAGTTGAACACGAGCGCGATCACCTCGGTGCCCGACTTCGCGGCACCGCGCACCCGGCCCACGACCCGGCCCCCACCCCGGTCCGTGAAGACCTTCTCGTAGTGGATCGGTACCGGCCGGCCGGTGATCCGCTCGAGCTGCTCGGCGAGGAGCTCGTCCTCGAAGGCGTTCAACGATCCCTCGTCGTCCGAGGCGTCCCACCACCCGGGGCGCTGGGCCGCGATCTCGTCGGGGAAGAGGCCCGAGAAGATCGCGTTGCGCGCGTATGGACTCGCCGTGGGGAGGATCGAGTAGTGGAGATCCTCCTCGATCTCGAAGAAGGGAGCGAGCAGCGGGGCGATCGCGCGCCACTGGTCGAGCCGCATGCAGTCGAGCACGACGAAGTACACCGGCTCGTCGCCCAGAAGGGGGACCAGCCACTGCTGGACGATGTCCACGGACAGGTCCGGTCGCTCCTGCGTGCCGTCCATCCACCCCGGGTACGTCCGGGAGACGAAGGTGCCGAAGTCGCGACGAAGGTCGGTGAACATCGCATCGACCGAATCCAGAAGCCCCTTCTCCCCCGCCCGCTCGAGCCGGATGTGCCAGTCGACGAGTTCCTGGTACACGGCCGCGAAGTCGTGCGGCGTCGCCGCGGTCTGGCAGAGCTGCGTCAGTTGACCGAAGCGGGCCGCGAAGTCCTGGGCGACCTGCTGCTGGCGGATGGCGGACCCCTCGAGAATGCGCGTCACCACCGACAGCACCTGACGGGGCGACGTCGGCTTGACGAGGTAGTCGTCCACCCGCCGGCCGATCGCCTCCTTCATGGTGCGATCCTCCTCCGACTTGGTGACCATCACGACGCGCGCGTGGGGGTCCTCTCGCCGGAGGATCTCGAGCACCTCGAGGCCCCGTCGACCCGGCATCTGCTCGTCCAGCAGCACGAGATCGTAGGGATGCTCCCGCAACAGCTCGAGGCCGTCGTCGCCGTTCGCGATGGCGTCGACATGATACCCGCGCGCCTGCAGGAAGAGGATGTGAGGGCGCAGGAGTGCGACCTCGTCGTCGACCCAGAGGATCCGTTTGCCGGTGCGGGGAGCCGCCATGACCGCCGTTCAGGTGGAGGTGAGCCTCCAAGCTAGAACACCGGAGCGGCGCACGCACCGCATGCGAGGCGGTCGAGGCCGAAATCCGGTGCTCGCGGGCCGCATCCCCGGGCCAGGGTGTCGTGCGGCGGAGATTGGTCCGATCTTCCGGGTGGTTCCACGCTACCTCGCCGACCTCCGCCCTCTCCGTACAGATCATGCGCCCGTTCGTACTCGGTCTCCTGCTGGGGGCCCTCCTGCTGGGCCTCGCACGACTGGCCCTCGCTCCGTTGAACCCGACGACCCATCACCACGCCAACTGGGCCGTGATGGTAAACGGCCAGCGCATCGACCTGTCCGGCGACCGCTTCATGGAGGAGATCTCGGCGTGCGCGGCGGGGGACGAGGGCATCCAGCCGTCCCAGCGCATTCACCTCCACGAGAACAACGCGGACATCGTGCATGTCCATCACCCCGGGGCGACGTGGGGGCATCTCGCCACCAACCTCGGACTGGCCCTCGGGGACGACTGGCTGTTCCTCGACGAGCGGCTGGTCGGCGGTATCGAGAGGGTGTCCGCCGACGGGCGCCTGATCGAGGGAGAGGACGGCGGGGACGCGCGCCTCGTCTTCGTGGTGAACGGCTTCGTCGTCCCGTCGATCGCCAACCGCGTGGTCAGATCCGAGGATCGTGCACTCATCGCGTGGACCGACGCCGACGTGGAGACGGTGCGGACCGAGTGGTTCGACCGGGTGGCGAGCGACGCCGGCGAGTACAACGAGCGGATGGACCCGGCCAGCTGCAGCGGCGGCCACGGTGATCTCCCATTCCTCGAGCGGCTGCGTCTGGCCTTCTGGGGCTGACCGCATGGCGACCGCCGTTCTGACGGCCTTCATCCTGGGGATCTTCGCCGGTATGGCGCCGGGTCCCTACACCACGATGGTCGCCGCCACCGGATTCGAGCGCGGATTCCGGGCCGCGGTCCCGCTCGCTGCGGCACCGCTGTTCACGGACCTGGTTCCGCTGCTCGTGACCAGCCTGATCCTCACGCAGCTGAGCGCGACCGCACTCTCGGCGATCGGCATCGTCGGAGGCGCGGCCGTCATCGGGATCGGGGGTCTGCTGCTGTGGAAGCACCGCCCCGGCTACACACCGCCGGAGGTGCACGGCGCACCCCCGACGGTTCGCCTCTGGCACGTGGTCGTGAGCACCAGCCTTTCCCCGGCCCCCTGGCTCTTCTGGCTGTCGATCGCCTCGCCCCTCTTCCTCCGCGCCTGGACCCAGGACCGGCTCTACGGCGCCGCCTTCCTGGTCGTGCTGTTCGCGACCAACATCGGCTCCGCGCTGTCCCTCGCCTGGATCGCGTCGCACGGAGGTCGGGTCCTCGACCCACTGTGGCGAAAGGTGGTCCTGCTCGGGGCCGGGGTCGCGCTGCTGTTCGCCGGGGGATGGATCCTGCTCCAGGCCGTTCAGGGCGACTTCGCCTCCATCACGGACTCTCAGGGACTGATGCGTGCCTGGGTCGACTCGCTGGCCGGTGGCGAGTGAGTCGGTGATTGCCAGCCTGCTGCGATTCCCGGCCCACCTGACGCGGGGTCTGCTGGCCGGGCCCTTCGGTGTCGGGCGTCTGGCCGCACTGGCGGTCGCGGTGCCCCTGCTGCTGCTGGTGTATGCGGTCCACCTTCTCGCGCTGCTGCTCGACGAGATCTGGTATCCCGGCTACCGGGACGTCCCGGTCCGCGAACCGCTGTTCATCGTCGGACTTCCGCGGAGCGGTACGAGCCAGATGCAGGAGATCCTGGCCGACGATCCGCGGTTCACCTCCCTGCGTCTCTGGCAGCTCGTCCTGGCGCCGGCGATCTGCGAGCGGCGTCTGCTGGCCACGCTCGTGCGAGTGGACCGGACGCTCGGGGGCGTCGGTGCCCGCGTCCTCGAAGGGGTGCAGGGGGTGCTGTTCTCCTTCATGGACGAGGTGCACCCGGTGCGATTCGACCAGCCGGAGGAGGACTATCTGCTGCTCTGGCCGATGTTCGCGTGCTTCCTGCTGGTCGTCCCCTTCCCGCGCTCCGACCGGGTGTGGGCCCTCACGCGGGTCGACGACTGGCCCGAAGCGGCACGACGGTCGATCACCCTGGGGTATCGGCGGATGGTGCAGCGTCATCTGCACGAGTCGCCGGAGGACCTGCGCCTTCTCAGCAAGAACCCCAGCTTCACGCCGCTGGTCGAGTCTCTTCTGAGGGAATTCCCGGACGGGCGGGTGATCGGCTGCGTACGGGACCCACGGAAGGTCGTGCCCTCCCTGCTGAGCTCCCTGGAGGACGGGGCCCGGATCTTCGGATGGTCGCCGGCCCACCCGGCGTACCGGGATCGATTCGTCACCATGCTGGAAGACTTCTCGGGCCGCCTGCTGGCCTTCGAAGGTCGGTACGCGGAGGATACGTATCAGGCCCTCGTGCTCCGGGATGTCCGCGCGGACCTGCGGGGGAGCGTCACGGCCGTGTACGATCGGTTCGGGTGGTTCCCGGATCCAGACTTCGTCGCGGCCCTGGAACGGCGGGCCGCGAACGTCCGCACCCACTCGAGCCGTCACTCCTACCATCTCGCCGACTACGGCCTGGACGAAGCCCTCGTGGCATCACGTTTCGCACACCTCGTGACTCGGTTCGGCTTCGGCCGTCCGCCCCCGACGGGCTCGTCGCCATGACGGACGTGCCCCTCGGGTCGGTGGAGGTCGATCCCGCGATTCCCGTACCCATCGCGGACGCCGATGCAGAACGCGCACTCGTCGAGCGTGCGTCGACGTTGCGAGTCGCGCTCGTCTCGGACGCGATTCCGGGCCGGAACGGTGTGGGAACGTACTACGACGACCTCGCGGCGAACCTGCGGGATCACGTGGAGGGGGTCGCGCTCTTCGCGCCCCCCCAGGCTCCCGACCCCGACTACGCGGGGCTCGAGGTGCCGATGCCGGGCGACCCCACGCAGAAGCTCTACCTCCCCTCGCCGGCCCGGCTCCACGACGACCTCCGCCGATTTCGGCCCGACGTCGTGGTCGCCGCGACGCCGTGGCTGTACGGGGTTCTGTCCATCTTCATGGCGCGCCGTATCGGAGCCGGCGTCTGCATCGGCTACCACACGCAGATCGACCGGCTTCTGGAGATGTACTGGGAGCGGTTCGGCATGGGCTCCGCCGCGCAACGGGTCGTCGCGATGTGGGACCGCCTGCTCTTCCGATTCGGCGACGTGGTGCTGGTGCACAACGAGCGGCTCATCGAGGCCGCGCGGACGGGTGGGGCCCGTCGCGTGTCCCTCGTGGGCACCCCGGTCCCCCGCGCGTTCCTCGACGCGCCCCTGCCGGAGCTTCCGACCACGATCGAGACCATCGTGTTCGTGGGGCGCCTCGCCCCGGAAAAGGAGCTGGGGCAGATCCTCGAAGCCGCGGAGCGACACGCGGACGTGGACTTCGTTCTCGCGGGGGACGGGCCCCTGCGCTCGGAGGTCGACGCGAGATCCCGGGAGCTCGCGAACGTCGACGTGCTCGGCTGGGTGGACCGCGACGAGGTGCGGCGGCGGATCGACGGCGCGGATGCGATCGTGCTTCCCTCGAGGTACGAGACGTTCGGCAGCGCCGCCTTCGAAGCCATGATCCGCGGGCGACCGGCGATCGTGTCCCGCAACTGCGGGCTCACCCGGTGGTCGACGCTGCAGCCCGGGATCGTGGTGATGAAGGAGGACGAACGGCTCGCGGACACCCTCGAGCGCGTCCGCGCGCTCGGGCCGGCGAAGGTCGAGGCGCTGGCCCGTCGCGCGCGGGAGGGCTCGCGAGCGCTGTCCGATCGAACCGTCGAGCACTGGCTCGCCGTCCTCACCCGGACGGCGGACCAGGCGAGGTAGCTCCTGGCCATGACCACGCATCCGCTGTGTGCGCACCCGCTGTATGCGCATCCCACGATCCACGATGTGCGTCCGGACACCCTCGACCGGATCGAGACGCTGCTCGGGCTGCTCGAGCCCGAGGCGCCCCGAGTGAGTCTGCTCGTGGTGCCGGGTCTCGACTGGGGACCGGAGGGGATCGAGCGACTGAAGTCGTGGGCC
>DATFJS010000151.1:0-4152 GCA_035269045.1 Longimicrobiales bacterium
ATCAACGTGACGGCGGAGGAGGTCGACTACTCCCTCTGGGATCGCCTCGGCGCCACGTGGGTCGTCCAGGGCCGCGTCGAGGGCGGGGGTGGAAACGAGTACGTGCTCGTGCTCGAACTCCACGACGTGCTGTACGGCGACGTCGAGCAGACCGGCCGCTTTCCGCTCCCGAATCCCGCGGACAACGCGGCGTTCCGGATGGCGGTGCACCGCGCCTCGGACCAGGTGGTCGAATGGGTCTTCGGAGAGCCGGGGATGGCGGCGAGCCGCATCACCTTCGCGATGACGCGCAACGACGGGACGAAGGAGGTCTACGTCGTCGACTCGGACGGGGAGAACCTCCAGCGGATCACGGACCACGGCGATATCGTCAACTCGCCGAACTGGTCGCCGGATCACAGCCGCATCGCGTACATGACGTACGACGACGACGGGCAGCGGATCTACGAGCGGGACCTCTCGACGGGGGAGACGACCCGGATCGAGGCGCTCCGTGACGGCAATTACATGACGCCGGCCTACTTCCCGGACGGTGACAACATGGCGTTCGCGGTCCACGGAGGCTCTCGCAGCGGCATCTTCACGTACGATTCCCAGCGTGAGTGCTGCCTGACGAACCTCACGGAGAGTCCGGCGGACGACTTCTCGCCGACGATCTCGCCGGACGGCCGCTGGATGGCCTTCAACTCGAATCGTCTGGGTACCGCCATCCCGCAGATCTACATCATGCAGGCGAGGGCGGGGGCGCAGCCGGAACTGCTGTCGCCCTACCAGTACGGCCGGAACAGCTATTTCTCCGCCCCCGACTGGTCTCCCGATGGCGAGAACCTCGCCTTCCACGGCCGCTACCAGCGCTCCGGCCGCTACCACATCCTGGTCGCCCGGATGGGCGAGAATCGTCGACTCCTGCAACTCACCTTCGAGGGCAACAACGAGGCTCCGTCGTGGGCGCCGGATGGACGACACATCGTCTTCCGGGGCGAGCGGAACTGGGGGAAGGGTCTGTTCGTGGTCGACACCGCGAGCGGAAAGGTCCGGTCGATCCTGACCGGCGTCGACGTCGACGATCCGGACTGGTCCGGCGCGATGTGATCGACGCCCGGCGCGGGGGTGGATCTCGTTGCGAAACAACGCATTTTGGGGTATAAATCGGGGTCGCCTCACCCCGGCGCGAACGATCTTCGGACGCGTCCGAATCACCACATCTCAACCGTATTTCGGGAGCTGGAATGACTCACCGCCGCCTCATGGTCCCGGCCGTTGCCGCGCTCATGGTCTTCACCGCAGCCTGTGGAAGTGACCCCGAGCCGCAGCCCGTCGAGCCGACCGGCCCGACGGCCGAGGAACTCGCCGCCCAGGCGCGGGCGGATTCGATCGCAGCCGAGCAGGCCCGTCTCGAGGAAGAGCGCCGCGAGCAGGCCCGTCTCGAGGCCGAGCAGCGCGAGGCGGAGCGGCGCATGGCCGCTGCCCGCGAGACGCTGACGGAGACGATCTTCTTCAACTACGACGAGGCCGCGATCACGGCCGAGGGTGAGCGCACCCTCCGCCAGAAGGTCGACATCCTCCGGAGCAGCCCCGCCGTGCGGATCCGCATCGAGGGACACGCCGACGAGCGTGGCTCGAACGAGTACAACATCGCGCTGGGCAACCGGCGGGCGGAGTCGGTCCGCGAGTTCCTGACCGGCTTCGGAATCGACGAGAGCCGGATCTCGATCGTCTCCTACGGTGAGGATCGTCCGGCCGCGATCGGCGACAGCGAGGCGGTCTGGGCCCAGAACCGTCGTGCCGAGTTCGTGATCACCGCCGGCGCGAACCAGATCAACCCGGGAATGTGATCTGCCGGGGGCTCCTGCGGATCATTGCCGCGGGAGCCCCGGTAGGACTCCACATGCGATCCCTCATCTCTTCACGGTCTTCCCGCGCGGCCACAGCGGTGCTGGCACTTCTCGTGTCCTCCGCCTGCGCGACGAAGAACGACGTACGCGACCTGCAGACCGAACTCCGCCGGGATCTCCAGGCGATTTCGGCCCGGCAGGATTCGCTCTTTTCGGCCCTCCTCGCGACGCAGGACGCCACGCGGTCGTCGCAGGATCTGACCGAGCGCGAGCTCATGGATACGCGGGGCGAGATCACGCGCCTGCTCCGGAGCCTGACGCAGGAGATCCAGCAGGTTAAGGAGCTCGCCGGCCAGAACCAGATCGCGATTCAGTCCCTGGGCGGGCGCATGCAGAACGCGCAGCCGACCCAGACGCCGACGACCTCGCCCACGCAGGAGACGGAGCCGAGAGACGGCCTGCTCGCTCCCGGTATGGGGGGCGACCCCGACCAGGACTACGCGGACGCACTCGAGCTATACCGGGGCGGTCAGCTCTTCGGGGCCCAGGCGGCCTTCGAGGACTTCCTCTCGAACCACGCAGGCGATGAACTCGTGCCTCTGGTGCATTTCTACCTCGGGGACATCCACGAGCAGAACGAGGAGTTCGACGAAGCCATCGCTTCGTTCGAGCGCGTCGGGGAACTCTACCCCGATGAGCCGCGGGTCGCGGATGCCGAGTACCGGATCGGCCTGATCCACATGCAGCGCGGCGAGAACGAGCAGGCCCGCAGGGTCTTCCAGAGTATCATCAACACCTACGGCGAATCCGACGACGTCTTCCATACCGGGATCGTGCAGAACGCACGGGACCGGCTCGAGGAGATCGGGGGCTGATCCCGGCAGTGGAGGGACCGCATGCGCTGTCCGGAGTGTGACGCCACCGAAAACCGCGTCGTGGACACTCGCACCAGTCGGGGCGGGCGCGCCGTGCGTCGGCGCCGCGAGTGCCTGGTCTGCGAGACGCGCTTCACGACCTACGAGTACGTCGAGGAGCGTGCGATCCAGATCCTCAAGCGGGACGGCAGTGCGGAGGAGTTCGACCGCGAGAAGCTCCTGAACTCGCTCAAGCTCGCCTGCGCCAAGCGCCCGGTGTCCCCGGCCCGCATGGAGCAGATCGCCGACGTGATCGAGGATCTCATCGGCCGCGAGGCCGGGGTCGAGATCGAGAGCGAGCGCATCGGCGAGTGGGTCATGGACGCCCTGCGTCCCATCGACCGCGTCGCCTACGTGAGGTACGCCTCCGTCTACCGCAATTTTCAGGACGCGGGAGAATTCCAGGAGGTCGTGGAGGAGCTGGAGGATCGCCACCGCATGGAGCAGCTGGCGCGCAATCAGGTCGAGCTCAAGCTCTCCTAGGCGCGACCCATGAGCCCCATGGACCCGAACCAGCGGGGCGAGATGCCCTTCCTCGATCACCTCGAGGAACTGCGGTGGAGGATCTTCAAGGGGATCGGCGCGCTCATCCTGTGCACCATCCTGGGCTTCTGGCTGATCTATCGGTTCGAGGTGCTCCAGCTGCTGATCGAGCCGCTGCTGCCGTACCTGCCGGAGGATGGTCGGCTCAACTACCTGAACCCCGTCACACCCTTCTTCTTCATCCTGAAGACGAGTGTGCTCGTGGGGCTGGTGATGGCGCTGCCCATCGTCGTCTATCAGGTGTGGGCATTCCTGTCGCCCGCGCTGGAGAAGCGCGAGAAGCAGCTCATCGTGCCGGCGCTCTACGGCGGCTTCCTGCTCTTCGCCGCCGGCGTCTGGCTCGCCTACGCCTTCGCGCTGCCGTTCAGCCTGAAGTTCCTGCTCGGGATCCAGACCGACATCCTGACGCCGATGCTCACGGCGGACGAGTATCTCTCCTTCGTGGTGCGGCTGATGGTCGCCTTCGGGGTGATCTTCGAGCTGCCGGTCGTGGTACTGATCCTCAGCGTGCTCGGGCTCGTCACACCGGCCTTCCTGCGCTCCAAGCGGCGGCACGCCATCGTGGTGATCACGATCCTGGCCTCCCTGCTGAGCCCGGGAGACGTGCTGGCGGTCACGGTGATCATGATGGGGCCGCTGATCCTTCTCTATGAACTCTCGATCTGGATCTCGGTGTTCGTCTATCGGTGGAAGCGCGAGGACGAGTCGCCGTCGATCAAGGCGCCGGAGCCGCCGAAGGCCTCGGTGAGCCTCGACGACGACGATGACGACGACGGAGGGGAGCGGTGAGGCGCGGTGGCCGGAGCGCCTGGGTAGTGGTTGCGTTGCTCGTGGGGATGTTCGCGGGCGAGCTGATCGCC
>DATFJS010000152.1:0-3639 GCA_035269045.1 Longimicrobiales bacterium
CCGCTCGCCTGGAGACCGTACCAGGGAAGCCGGGCGTCCATGGAAACCCCGCCGCCGAGCGCCGTGCCCTCACCCAGACGGAACTCCTGAATCTGCTGGAAGGCGGTGCCGTTGAGCGAGACCGACAGGGCCGGCGTGATCTCGAAGGTGGCCGCCGCGTCTCCGCCGCTGTAGAACGCGCCCGCGGACCACTCGAGGCGATACTCGCCGCGCAGGGCGAGCTGGTCCGAGAGGTTCCACGTCGCGCCCGCGAGACCGCGTCGCCCGGTGCCCTCGAGCGGGCTCAGAATCGTGGTGGTCGCCGTCTCGCCGTAGTCACGATATCCGCCCCCCAGCCAGATCCTCAGATCCGGGTTCGGGCTCCACGTACCGCGCACCTGGGCCTCGTGGTACGGCACCGGCGAGAAGAAGCCCCAGACCGTCCACAGCTCGAAGTACGGGACATAGCGTCGCCCGGTGACCTCGAGCATCAGCGTGGAACCGCTGATCGGGACGAGGGCCGTCACATGGGCCTTGCCCACCCGGGCGAAGGCGAAGTCCCAGTCCGCCGAGGCGTCGAGTCGGAAGAGATCGAGGGGGTAGGCGCGCACATCGAGGGAGGCCCGCTCGCTCAGCAGCCCGGACCGATCGCCCCAGATCTCCCGCTGGTACCGGAGGGTGAGGTCGATCCCCGGTGTGGGTCGGGCGCGGACCGTGCCACCGAACAGCCATGCATTTCGATCGGGAAGGAAGCTCTCCAGTCCGGCGAGCGCCGAGTTGCGTGGCTCCGCGAGTGCACGCGCGAGCGAACGGCCGGCGTACGCCTCCGCGCTCCAACCCGAACGGGGCGTCCAGAGCACGGCAGCACCGTCGAACGCCGTGCGCCCGAGCCCCCCGAGAATCCGCTGGCGTCCGAGGCGCGCCCGGACCCCCGACCGCGCGTACTGGGCGTACGCCAGGAAGAGGTCGACGCGGTCGTCCGTCCGGGGCCACAGAAGGTCGCCGCCCGCCCGTTCTCTCAGGCGGAGGCTCATCGTCGTCGAGAGGCCGGTCACGCCGAAGCCCCACGCGGTGAGGTTGGCGTCGAGGGACCCGCTGACGGTGGAGGCGACGTCTCCCGCCCGGTACCGCACGCAGTCCCGGGCCTGGCAGTAGATCGGCAGACCCTCGTAGCGGAAGGTGACGGGGTCGATCTCCGTCACGAGCGATCGGTCGATCGTGTCCTGCGCGAGCGGACGGAGTTCGGCGTAGAAGCCGGTGTGGCTGAGCGTACCCCGCACGTCCTGTCCCGCCGCGGGCGCGACGGCGGTGATCAGCGTCGCCGCACAGAGCAGGCCCGTCGCGCGCCACCTCATGCCCCACCTCTTCCGTGCGGGGGCGGCAGGAGATGACAGGAGGCGCACGCGGCAGCGGGGTCGTAATGATCCTGCGCCTGGTCGCCGTGGCAGGTCAGGCACGTCGCACGTTCGCGCAGTCGTGTATCGAGCGGCGCCGGCGCGTCGGTGTGACACCCGGCCCCACCACACCCGAGATGCACCTGTGCGATCGGATGCTCCTCCTGGGGCGCCTCGACGTGGCAGTTGTTGCAGGTCAGCGCGGCTTCGTGGTGGTCTTCGTGGCAGCTCTGACAGTCCTCCGCCTCGGCCGTCCGTGTCAGGGACGGGAGGTGGCAGGTCGCGCAGTCCTCGTCGACGTGTTCCTCGTGCGAGAAGGGGACGTCCCGGTAGGCGAGCCGATCGAGTACCGACAGCTCCAGCCGCATGGTCCGGACGATGCCGGACCCGCCGGGCTCGGCACCTTCGTGGCAGGTCTGACAGGTCGGGGCGTCGTCCGCCACGTGATGGCACTGCCGACAGTCGGACGCGGTCTGGACCGTGAGCTGCCCATGCTCCGTCCCGTCCGGGGTGTGGCAGGACACGCACTCGACGGTCGTATGCTCTTCGTGGTCGAATCGGGCATTCAGCGTCGTGTCGGCGGGGGCGTGCCGGACGGCGCCCGCGAGCGACCAGGCTTCCTCCGCGGAGACGGTGGCCGCAGTCGGTGCCTCGGCCGAACGATGGCGAAGTGCGGACACCCGCTCGCGTATGGAGGCCCAGATGGCGGTCGGGCCGACCCGACGATCGGAGAGATCGGAGGCCGGGCTCGTATCGAGGCGGAGGGGGAACAGCCCGGCGAGGGTCGCCTCGAACGGAGCGCCCGCCTCATCTCCGCCCGAGGGAGGCCGCAGCTGGATGCCCGAGCCGGGTGTTCCCGGCGGTGGGGGGCCCGTCACGCCCGGAAGGAGTCCACCGGCCGCGTCGTGGCACGCGGTGCAGTCCTGCTGCTCGACGTGCGCCTGATGCGGTGCGTGACACCCGACGCAGCCCTCGAGCACGCCCGGCGCGAGGCCCCGGTGCGCGGTGGCGAGGGTGTCGGGCCTCGTGTGGCATCCGGCGTTCGTGCACGTCCGCGCCGCCTCCTGCACCACGACCTGATCATGGGGCTTGTGGCACCAGTTGCAGGAGTTCCCGTGCGGATCGCCCGCGGTCGCCTGGTCCGGGATCTGCTCCTGCATCTCGTGGCACGACAGGCACTGCACGGCCGACGGGATCAGCAGGGTCGTCGTGTCGCCGGGCAGGACCGTGTCGGGCAGCGCGTGGCAGTCGGCGCAGTCGAGCCCCTCGTGCGCCATCTGACCGAGGCGGATCTCGATGTCGCTGTGGCAGCGGGCCGCCGTGCATCCGCTCGTGGCCGGAGCGAACCCGTGATCCTCGACAACGTGGCACGACGTGCAGGCCATGCCGGCGACCTCGGGGTCCTCCGAGAAGAGATGCACTTCGTGTGCGGCGATCCCCTCGACCCGAAGCTCCGAGGACGCATCGTCTCCGACATGACAGCTCTCACACGATTCCCGATTCGAGAAGGTCGGGTGGTCCTCCGGGAGCTCCGCGCCAGTCACCTGCGCGAGGCCGATGCGAGCCTGTTCGCCGAAGCTCGTCGTGTGACATGCGAGACAGGACATGTCCGCGTGCCCGCCCGCCGCGAGAGAGTCGAGCGTCGTCTCGACCGAGTGACAGGACGCGCAGTAGTCCGGGTCGTCCTGCGTGCGGGCGTCCCGGGTGGAAACGAGCCCGGCGCCCATCGCAACGATGCTCACCACGACGCCCATGATCACGATCCAGGAGGATGCGGCTCCCCGGCGTGACATGGGCGGTTGGCGGTGGTGAGCGTTCATGGCACCTGGTGAAGCGGGCCCCCTCCCGGAGCCGTCCCGTTGCGATGGACGACTCCGGGCGGCGGCCCGCGTTGCAGCTACTGCGTCAGTTGCCCGCGACGATCATCCGATCGCGGATCAGACTCGGCGAAGCGCTCACGCCGTACTCGTTCTCGACGGCAGTGATGCTCGCGATGAGCAGCTGCTCGGTGAGGAACGGGTTGTGCGCTGCGGCCGCGGCGTATGCCAGCCCGGGCTCGGCTCGATCCGATCCACCGAATGCGGCGAGTTCCATGTTGTAGAACGCTCCGTCACCGACGGTGAAGATCCCGTCGCGTGCGTCGATCGGACCACCCACATCGGAGAGGTTCGGATCGATGGTCAGAAGCAGTTCTTCGAGTTCGTCATGGAGGTTCGAGAGACGTGCCACCGCGGTCGACGTGGCGGAGAACACACCCGTCACGGAC
>DATFJS010000153.1:0-3065 GCA_035269045.1 Longimicrobiales bacterium
CGGGTTGGTCCAGTGTGCCCGAGTTCACGCATTCCGCCGCACGGCGTAAGCGACCGCGGTGTGGCAGGTATTACAGTATTGGTATATTCTCGGTAGGTGAGGAGCACCCAGGGGCGATTTTCGGGCTTCCGCGATCGTGCCGGCACATCCGGGCGAGCGTGCGCCAAAGAGAGAAGTCGTCATGAAGCATCGCGAGGTCGAGTCGAGCACCGGGAACGTTTTCGCAGATCTCGAACTCGCTGACGCGGAAGACCTCACGACCCGAGCTCAACTCGCACACCGCATCGGCGAGATCATCCGGGGCCGCCATCTGACGCAGGTCGAGGCCGCCGAGGTGCTGGACGCCACGCAACCGATCGTGTCGAGGCTGATGCGAGGGCAGCTGCACGGCTTCTCCCTCGAGCGTCTGATGCGGTTCCTGAATGCGCTGGATCGCGACGTCGAGATCGTGGTGCGTCGACGACCTCGTGGTCGGGGTCATGCCGAGACGCGCGTGAGGGTGACCGGGTGAGTCGCCCGCAGCCACACATGACGCCGGAGGAGTTCGAGGCGGCCCTGGACTTTTCGACGCCTCACGTGCTGCGCACCGAGGCCGAGTACGACGCCGCGCTCACGGAGATCGAGCGCCTGCTCGATGCCGAGGTCGCGCGCGGGTCGGAGGGCTGGGACCGGCTCGAGTTCCTGTCCGTTCTGGCCGAGCACTACGAGGATCGGGAGTTCCAGATGGGGTCCGTGAGCCCGCAGCAGGCGGTCATGTTCATGCTCGAGCAGAAGGGGCTCGAGCGCTCCGACCTGGACGACGTCATGGGCGGGAAGAGCCGGGTGTCGGAGTTCCTGAACGGCAAGCGTGACCTCTCGAAGGCCCAGATCATGGGACTCCGTCGGATGCTCGGGATCCCTGCCGACGTGCTTCTGGGGCTTGGGGAGGTCTAGGGGGCGGCGCCGTCGGGCCGCGCCAGCCCCACCGCCTCGAGGGCCCGAGCAAGAGCCGGGGGTGCAGGTCTCATATCCCATGGATTGAGAGAACCGGACCCACCAGTGAGGCGCCATGTTCTTCAGGAAGAAGCCCAAGCGGGACGCCCCCATCCTTCATGTCGACGACTCCAGCTTCGACCGCGAGATCCTCGAGGGCGAGGGCATCACCGTGGTCGACTTCTGGGCGGCCTGGTGCAGCCCCTGCCGGATGATGGAGCCGATCCTCGACGAGGTCGCGCTCGGGTTCGAGGAGCGGGGCGTGACCGTCGCCAAGCTCGATACCGAGCAGGGGCCCGAAACGGCGGCCCGCTTCGAGATCCGCTCCATCCCCACGCTCATCTTCTTCCGGGATGGTGAGCCGCTGTTCCAACTGACGGGGCTGGTCCCGAAGCCCGTGCTGGAGCGGGAGTTGGAGGAGTTGCTGGCGGCGGACTGAGCCTCCCTCCATGCTTGACCGCCCGTACGCAGGGTCCCCATCCTCGTCCCGCGCCACGCCCGGGCGCGCTCGCCCTCCAGGAATCCCCCGACCCCCCTCCGGCCGTGACCGACGCCTCCGATTCATCCCGTCCTTCGGTGCCACCCGGCGCCCCTCGTCCGGAAGCCCGTCGCGTGGAGACGGAGGACGAACGCCTGCTGGACGTCCAGAACGGACTCGCGGTCGGGATGGACGCCTGGCGCGTCTTCCGCATCATGGGGGAGTTCGTCGAAGGGTTCGAAGCCCTCACCAACCTGGGGCCGGCCGTCTCCGTCTTCGGCTCGGCCCGCATGGGGCCGGACGACCCGCACCACCAGGCGTGTGTCGACACCTCCCGACTCCTGGCCGAGGCCGGCTATGCCATCATCACCGGCGGCGGGCCCGGCATCATGGAGGCCGCCAACAAGGGGGCCCAGCTCGGCGGCGGGCCGTCCATCGGCTGCAACATCGAGCTCCCCTTCGAGCAGCACGACAATCCCCATCTCGACGTCTCCGTGGACTTCCGGTACTTCTTCGTCCGGAAGACCATGTTCGTGAAATATGCGCAGGCCTTCGTGATCTTCCCGGGTGGATTCGGGACCCTGGACGAGCTGTTCGAGGCGCTCACGCTCATCCAGACGGGCAAGATCCGGGACTTCCCCGTGGTCCTGTTCGGGGTGGAGTACTTTCAGGGCCTCCTGGACTGGATCGAGGGCACCTTGGGCCGGGAGGGGAAAATCTCGGCCGAGGATCTCGAGCTCGTCTGCTGTACGGACGACCCCGAGGAGGTGCGCGACCACATCATCGCCCACGAGAAGCGGCGGCGGACTCGACACCGAGGCGGACGACGCGCCACGGATCCGCCGGCAAGCCGCGGGTGACACCCGAACGGAGATCCACGCTCCGACGCTGACCCGTAGACCCCTCGTAGCCAGGCCGCTACCCGCCGTACGCCACTGCCACGCTCAGCACCACGAGCGCGGCGGTCACGGGGATGCCGAGGCGCCGCTCGCCGGGGCTGGCCGAGGCGAGGTTGCCGGCGGCGGAGAGGACGAAGAGCAGGGGGACGGCCCACGCCGCGGCCGCGATCACCCCGTCGGCTCCGACGACATCCACGACGCCGGCCCGCTCGAGGAGCAGCCACGCGAGGAGCGGCATGAGCGGGGCGGTCAGGGCGCTCGCCCTGCGCAGCTCGGTCGGAAGGGTCTCGTGCCGTCCGCCCCACGCCAGGCGACCGGGCACCAGGCCGATGGCGAGGCCGATCTGGAAGAGCGTGAGGTAGAGGAAGAGGCCGGCGGCCCCGATCGCCGCCACCCGGTCCAGCGCCACGCCGGGGGTGAGGGTGCTGCCGACGACCCCCGTCCCGCCCAGCTCGACGTCGCACGCGGCGGTGCGGAGCGTGGCGGGGGCGGTGAAGCGGAGGCCGGGCGCGGTGGCGGGAGCGGTGTTGGGAGCGACCCCGACGCGCGGGACCCCGGCCGGCTGCAGCTCGAGCATGCGCGCCGTGCCCAGGATGCGCTCGACCTCGGCCCGGGGGGTGCCGGGGCTCATCAGGCTGCACAGCACGTGCACCTCGCGCCGAGCCTCGGTCCAGCCGACGACGGCGAGGCACCCGGCCACGACCAGCACGCCGACG
>DATFJS010000154.1:0-11763 GCA_035269045.1 Longimicrobiales bacterium
CGGACGGACCACCGCGAGCGCCTCGGTCGGGACCGGGTCGCCCAGTTCGTCCAGTGGTGTCTCGGGCCCGTCGGTCGGCGGTGCACAGCCGGAGAGGAGGAGGACCGCGGTCAGCGCGGAGCACGCCGCTGCAGTCAGGGACCGGATCGAGGTGGAGTGCATGTCCCGCATCAGCCCTGCAGCGGGACATCCCGCTGCTGCTCCGGGGTGAGCGGATCGGCGGACATGGAAGCGACGGTGCTGGCCTGGGGGCCGTCGTCACCACCCGCGACGGCGATTCGCACCTCGTCTCCGACCTCGAGGTCCTCGTAGTCGAGATCCACGAGAGCATCCTCGTGGAAGTAGATGCTGCGCCCGTCGCGCCCCTGGATGAAGCCGTACCGCACGCCTGTATCGTCCGTCAGCAGCCTCGTGATCCTGCCGTGAGGCGGAAGGTCGTGCGTGTGGACATCGCCTCGGCGACGCTCCTTCTCGTCCTTCAGACGGCTCCGTCCGGTATTGAAGGCGTCGCGGATCGTCTGCTCCACGGAGCGTACGGTCGAGCCTTCGGAGTTGTCCTCGTCGACGATGAGGTGTGAGCCGGGGATCCCCAGCTCCAGTCGCACACGGATGTTGTTTCCGCTGTGACGTCCGGGGGTCTCGTCGGCGACCATGATCCTGCACGAGACCAGGTTGGGGTGGACCTCCTCGAGGTCGTCGATCTTCTCGAGAAGGAGGCTCTTCAGCTCATCGGTCGGTTCGAGATGTCGGAAGGCGATCTCGGGTGGTACCTGCATGCGCTGCTCCTGCATCGGATGAATATCCTTCGCAGCCCTCTTTCAATGCAGGAGGCATGCCAGGACGGCATGAGCCGGCCTGGCTCGTGGGGGAGGCCGCTCGGAACGCATGTTGCATGCATGAGGGGTCCCGAGGATGGACCGGCTCGACCGGAACCCTCCCGGCTTTCTCATGCCAGACAGGAGTCGATCGATATGTCCGACCTTCCAGAACATCAGACAGCCATCGCCCTCGACGAGTTCGGTGGTCTCGACCACCTGACGCTCCAGCAGATCCCGGTTCGGGAGCCTCGGGAAGACGAGATCCTGATCCGGGTCCACACCGCCGGCGTCGGCGTGTGGGACCCCTCGGAGCGAGAGGGGAAGATGGCCGAGCGGATGGATGAGGAGCCCGACTTCCCCTACGTGCTGGGATCCGATGGATCGGGTACCGTGGTCGAGGTGGGTGCCGACGTCGACGGATTCGACGAGGGTGACACCGTCTGGGCTTCGCACTTTCTGAACCCCCGAGGCGGCTTCTACTCCGAATACGTCCCGGTGAAGGCGGAGTTCGCCGCGCCTGTACCCGAGGGACTCTCCATGAACGAGGCCGGAGCGATGCCGGCCGATGCGGTGACCGCATACCGGGGTCTGCGTGACATCCTGGAGCTCCAGGCGGGGGAGACCATCGCCATCTTCGGCGCCGCCGGCGGTGTCGGACATCTCGCGGTCCAGCTCGCCCGCCGCATGGGCGCACGGGTACTGGCGGTAGCGTCCGGCAACGATGGACGTGACCTTGCGCGCGAGCTGGGAGCCGACGAGGCCGTCCGGGGTCGGGCGCACGAGGTCGACGAGCCGCTCGCCCGAATCGCCCCGAACGGTCTGGACGCCGCGCTGATCTGTGCGCACGGTGAAGGTATCGAGGATATCCTCTCGGCCGTTCGTCGAGGCGGACGTATCGCCTGGCCCAACGGAGTCCTTCCCGAACCGGAAGCGCCCGAGGGCGTCTCGGGATCGAGCTACAACGGCGCACCGGACCGTGAGATCCTGGAGGAACTGACCGAACTGATCGCGTCCGAACCGTTCCGCGTGGTCGTGGACGAGCGTTTTCCGCTGGCCGATGCCGCCGAGGCACATCGCCGACTCGACGAGCACTACCTCGGAAAACTCGCCCTCGCCGTCGAATCGGAATCGTGACGTGGAAGCGGAATCGTGAACGAGAACGTACCCGCGAGGAGGAGTTGACCAATGGACTGGGGTGAGATCGCCTTCTGGGGAGGTTCGGCCGCGCTGCTCGTGTTCGCGGTGATCACGGTGGTGTGGGCGCCGGGCCGTCGCCAGGATCCGGGGCGTGACCCGGGACGAGGATCGGGTCGCGACACCAAGCGCGAACCCGCCGGAGATCCGGGACCCGAATCGGAGCGTCGCTCGGCCGGAGGGTCGATCCCCGACTCGTGAGCCTCGATCGGGAGGGTCTCTCGGGGCTCGGCCGCCCGCTCGATCCCGAGTGGGCCACCAACCGGGTCGTACTCGCGCTGGTTCCGGTCGCGGGACTCGTCGGAGTGCTGTGGGCCTGGCCGGGCCCGGGCACCGGAGGCGTGATCACCACGGGTCTGACGGCGGCCGGCGCGGCCTTCGGTGGATGGGCGCTCGGTCGGGAGGTCGATCCGGATCGTCAGGGAGCCGCGTTCGCGGGGATGGCACTCGCGTTCCTCGCGGGCCTCGTCGTCCCCGACGGCAGCCTGCTTCTTCTCTTCACCGCCCTCATGCTCGTCCGGGTGGTGAACCGCACGACCGGAATGGCCGCCACGGTCCTCGACGACGCGCTCGTCGTCGGGCTGGTCGTCTGGTGCGTGTTCTCCACGTCGAACGCCCTCGTCGCGCTCGTCGCCGGCGTCGCGTTCGCGCTGGACGCCACCCTTCGGTCGCCCGAATTCGAGAAGGGGCCGCCCCGCCACTGGGCGGTGGCCGTGATCATGCTGCTGGTCGCGCTATGGGTGGGAAGCGCGGCCCCGTGGGCCTGGCCTGCAGCCACCACCGTCATGGCGGCCGGGCTGGTCGTCGCGGTGTTCTCGGCTCACGCGGTCTCCACCCGCGAGATCACCTCCAGATGCGACCGCACCGAAACACGGCTCTCACTCACCCGGGTGCGGGCCGGGATGATGATCGCGCTGGGGATCGCGACGTCCACCATCCCTTTCGGGGACCCCGGCATTCGAGCCGGAGCCCCGCTGTGGGCGACCCTCGCCGGCGTGGCGATCTGGCGCGGGCTTCACTGGCGGGGGCGTCAGCCCTCGCCCTGATACACCACCCGCCAGATCCGACCCTGCTGACCGTCCACGATCAGCAGTGAGCCATCGGGCATCGTCGCCAGCCCGGTCGGCCGATACTCGGCGCCTCGCGGACTCACGTCTCCCATGGGAAAGCCCTCGGCGAAGACCTCCCACTCACCGGTGGGCTCGCCCTCCGCGAAGGGGGCGAAGACCACGTTGTACCCGCCCTGAGGGAGCGGCGCGCGATTCCATGAACCGTGGAACGCGATGAACGCGCCCTGGTCGGGATACGGCCCGGATGTCACGAAGGTGAGGTCGTTCGGTGCCCAGTGCGCCGGCATGTGCAGTACCGGATCTTCATACCCGGCGCACCTGCCGACCTCGGTACCGTCCCCGCCGTACTCCGGTGCCAGCACCTTCGTGTCGCTCGCCGGATCGTGGTAGCAGTAGGGCCATCCGAAGTCGTCGCCCTCGTCGATCGCCACGAACTGCTCGGCCGGCTTCTCCGCCGACTGCTCCTGCGTGAAGCGCTCCGGCCAGAGCTCGTGCAGCTGGTCCCGCCCGTGCACCGGGGCCCAGACCTGCCCGGTCCCGGGGTGGCTCCCCAACGCGTACGCATTTCGAAGACCGGTGGCGAACCGTTCGCCGTCGGCCTGTGTCTGGTCGACCATCTCCGGATCGAACGCCCAGATCCCGGCGCGTTCGGTCAGCTCGGGACAGGGATCGACGCCCGGTGAGCCCTCGGTCCGGATCTCCTCCTGACAGGCGTTCGAACGGGACCCGATGTTCACGAGGAGACGTCCGTCCGACGCGAAGGCCATGCTCTTCGCCGAGTGACCGCCCGTGGGCAGTCCGGACACCACGACCTCCGGCTCACCCGACGGGGTCAGCTCACCCGGAGTGATCGGATACCGGAGCACGCGGTCGTCGGGCGCGAAGTAGAGCCACTCCTCGTGGCGCAGGATGCCGCTCCCGCCCGTGTCACCGAATCGGCGCTCGACGTCCATGACGCCGTCCCCGGTGGTGTCGCGGAGGGCGACGATCGCATTGCCATTCTCGTCCGGTGCCCGGAGTGCGACCCAGGTGTCTCCGTTGGGCGCCACCGTGACGTGGCGGGCCTGGCCGACGCCCTCGTGCGCGACCACGACGCAGTAATCCGCCGAAAGCGTCAATCCGTCGTCGTCCGGCGCGCAGCCCACCGCAGATCCGGCGACCCGATCCGCCTCGCCTCCGGGCATGCCCTCGTCGATCGGTGCCTCGGAGGCGCAGGCGCCCAGGCCGAGGAGAAGAACGAACCCCGCCATACTCGTTTTCACGTAAGTCATTACCGCCTTTCCGCTTGCTGGAATCTATCCCGTCGACTTCTACCCACGTGGGCCGGTCACGTTGCGCCCGAACGTCGTCCGGTACAGGCGCACGCCGCCGTGCCGACGCCCGGGTATCCGCCATTGCGGTCGCACCATTCACGAGCGTCTCTTGCAGCTGACTTCCCCATCACGGAGTACGCGGTGCCCCCCTCCTCTTCCCGTCGTGACTTCCTCGCGACCTCCGGCGGCGCCCTGGGCGGCGCCTGGTTCTTCGGCCTCGGTCCCCTCGTCGACGAGACGCGCGTCTGGGCCCGCTCCATGGTCGGGTCGCCCCGCCCCATGGACACCTTCACCGAGCGCGAGGGCGCGGACTTCGAGGCCTTCTCCGGCCGCGTGATCCCGACCGACGACACGCCCGGAGCGATCGAGGCGGGTGCGGTGCACTTCGCCGATCGTGCCCTCGGGTCCTTCTTGGAGCGCATGCTTCCGCCGGTGCGGGACGGGCTCGCGCTGCTCGACGCGTGGTCGTCGGAGGAGGGCGCGCCCTTCGCGGAGCTGGACCCCGACACGCAGGACCGCCTGGTCGCGCGTCTCGAGGCGGACGCCGGCGACGCGTTCTTCGTGATGCGCTCGGTGGTTGTGATCGGGTTCGTCGGGGATCCCTCCTACGGCGGGAACGACGGCCGGGTCGGATGGCGTCACCTCGGGTTCGAAGACGCATTCGTGCACGAACCGCCCTTCGGATTCTACGACCGGGATGAGCACGGAGTAAACGAGCGATGACGCAGGATCTCCGCACCTATCGGACCGACGAGGAGGTCGACTTCGTCGTCGTGGGGTCGGGTGCCGCGGGTGGCGTGCTCGCGAAGGAACTCTCGACCGCGGGGTTCTCGGTGGTCGTCCTCGAGCAGGGCCCGTACCTCCGCCCCTACCAGTTCCGGCACGACGACATCGACGGGTTTCTGGTGGACGGACTGCTGGGGAGGTTCGACGAGCATCCGCAGAGCTTCCGGTCGAGCCCGGAGGTGGAGGCGGAACCGGCCACGCTCTTCCCTCCGCTGATCTACGCGAAGGCGGTGGGCGGAAGCAGCCTCCACTTCGCCGCGAACTACTGGCGATTCCGACCCGTCGACTTCAACGAGCGCAGCGTTCTGGGCCCGATGTCCGGGTCGAGCTTCGCCGACTGGCCGATCGGATACGACGACCTGGAGCCCTACTACACGAAGGTCGACTGGGAGGTGGGCGTCTCGGGCTCCCCGGGACCCGGCGACCCCCGCCGCTCTCGTGCGTATCCCGTCCCCCCGATGCCGATCACCTCCTCGGGCGTACTGTTGCGGGATGGCGCGGCGGGCGCGGGCTACACCAGCGCGCCGGCTCCGCTCGCCGTACTCTCCGAGCCGCACAACGACCGGGCGCCCTGCATCCACTGCGGCTTCTGCTGGGGCAATGCCTGCGAAGTCGGAGCGAAGTCGTCGAGCCTCGCCTCGATGATTCCCGTCGCCGAGCGGAGCGGGAACTGCGAGATCCGTGACCTCTCGGTCGTGACGCGCGTCGAGACGACCGCGGCGGGTCGCGCGGACCGGGTCGTCTACATCGACCGCAACGGGATCGAACGGGCGCAACGCGCCCGGGCGGTGGTGCTCGCCGCGAACGGTGCCGAGACCCCCCGGCTGCTTCTCGGCTCCGAGACGTCCCGCTTCCCCGACGGACTCGCCAACTCGAGCGGAATGGTCGGCAGGAACCTGATGTTCAACTACAACCCCGTCGTCTGGGCCGAGTACGACAATCCGCTCAACGAGTGGAAGAGCGTCGTGGCGACGCGGGTGGTCATGGACTTCTACGATGCGGACCCGTCGCGTGGTTTCTACGGCGGTGGCGGAATCGACGCGCGGGGCTCGCTCGCGCCGCTGTTCTGGGGGATGCTCGACCACCCCATGGAGGGCGAGCCGGGGTGGGGGCCGGAGTACAAGCGGAACCTCGGACGCTACTCGCACACCATGCAGCTCATGGGCCACAGCACCTCGCTGCCCGTCGAGACGAATCGAGTCGACCTCGATCCGGAGCTCCGCGACGCCTGGGGTCGGCCCGGTCTGCGGACCACCTACATGGACCACCCCGACGACCTGGGGTTCGCGGCGTTCCTGCAGGACCGCGCGATGGAGATCGCGGAAGCCTCGGGTGCCCGGAAGACATGGCGGGTACCGATCGGCCCATCGACCATCGCCGCGCACCTCCTCGGGACCGCCCGCATGGGTGACGATCCCGCGACCTCCGTGGTGGACCGGTATCACCGCACGCACGACGTCCCCAACCTCTTCATCTGCGACGGCAGCAGCTTCGTCACGTCGGGGCGCGGACAGCCGACGATGACGATCCAGGCGCTGGCGTTCCGCGCGGGAGAGCACATCGCGGAGTTCGCGCGGCGCGGCGAGATCTGAGGGCGGTGCGGTGAGCCGGCACGCGGACGACGTCCATGGCCTCTGCGACGCGCTCGAGTCCCTCCTCGTGGACCACGGGCGCAGGAAGATCGTGGACCGCGTGGCCCGCGGTGGCCGACTTCACGACGCCCTGCGACGCCTGCGGTCGTCCATGTCCGCCCACGGCTTCGAGGGGCTCCCCCCGGGTATGGACCGCACGATCGGCCGCCTCGACCAGCGCACCCGGCAGGACGGCTTCCGGGTCCTCCACTCCTGGAACCACACCACGCACGAGTTCACGGACGACATCGTGCCGGTGCTGATGATCGACTTCTTCGAGCGGGCGGCACCCGAGCATCCCGACACGCGCACCTCCGTGTCGATCCTGCTCGACTACTACCTCCTGCACCTTCTCGCGCTCGCCGCGATGCGGGTGTGGGACACGGAGAATCCGGGCGCGACGCTGGAGCGGGTCACCCGGCTGCTCGAGCTGCTACAGGGTCCGGATGGGAGCGGGCACCAGTTCGTCGCCGATGCCGAGACCCTTCTCATCCACGCACTCTCCCAGTTCCACCCCGAGGAGCAGGCGTACGACCGTCTCATCGAGCGGGTCGACACCCTGCCTCCACGCCATCGGGTCGCCTTCGCGCGGGTGAGTGCGGCAGTACTCGGTGCGCATCTCCGCTGGGGCTTCTGGCTGATGTACGAGCGAGACGTCCAGCGCATGCGCGACGACAACGTGGGGGACTATCCGTGGCTGCTGTGGTCGGTCACCACGCTGCTGCGGGCATGGGCCGACCTGGTCGACCAGGGTGACGCCGGGGGCCGATCCGGGCCCGAGGCCGAGGGCCCCGCAGAGGCTCGCAGCGCGATCGCGGGGGCTCTCCTGCTCGGGCTGGCCGCCGATCCGTGGGCACTCGGCGGGCGCCCGCCCGCCGCCCTCGAGTCCTTCTCCGAGATGTACGCCGAGTGCCGTGCGCTGCTCGAGAGCCACGGGGATCGGCTTCTGGAGGACCTGGAGGGTCATCGGCCCACCAAGACGGAGTACGCGCCCCTCTCCTTCCTCTTCAACTTCCCGCACAACGCGCTGGTGGCGTCGGTGACGCTGGCTCTGCTGGAGGGGCAGCCTCGGAGGCTGACCCTCAACGACCTATTCGACGAGGGCGATGTACAGGGACGGCCTCAGGACCACGCCGAGGAAGACCACGCCGAGGAGGACCACACCGAGGAGGAGCCCTCGCGAGCCGAGGCCAGCGAGGAGCTCGCACGCGATCTCATGGCCTTCTCGGGCGGGAGCCCCGATCGGCTCGGCTACCGGGGTGCGATGCTCGTCGCGTACGATCCGCTCACAGGGCTCCGGACCTTCTCGATGACCATGAAGGCACTTCGCGACGGTCTGGTCTGAGGGCTCTGCGTACTGCCAGGCCCGTCGCATCGTCCACCACGCGCCGCCCCCTGCTCGGTCAGGTGGACGCGACCGTCGGATCATCCGCGATCCACGCACGCCGCATCTGTTCGAACAGCTCGTCGAACTCCGGGTCCCCTCGGTACCGCGACAGCCACGGATCGTGTTCGGCAGCCCACGGATAATTTCGGAAGCCCTGCCCGATCACCATGCGTAGCCACTGGAGGGTCTCCTCCCGTGCCTCGGCGAGGGCATAAAGGGTCGTCACGTAGAAGGCCAACTGGAGATCCCGTTTCAATTTGGTCCCAGCCCCCGCCGCGACGACCGCCGTCATCCCCATGGCGTCCTGCTCGAGCGCCGCGGACAGGAGGCGGGCCAGATCCGGGATCATCCCTTCATCGTCCCCACTGAACTCGTCCCGGAGAATCGCTCTCGCCTCGTCGAATTCTCCGATCAGCGCGAGTGCGTGGGCATGGAAACATGAACCCGCGAAGCCGGCAGGCAGCGTCCTGTGCCACGCCTCCATGGCCTCCACATTCCTCTGCAGATCCCCGGTGACCTGCCCGACGTACCCGCGCATGGCGGTGGAAACGGGATCCAGGGGATCCAGCTCCACGAGCCGATCCGCCGCCGTAGTCATCTCTTGGTTCCGGCCCGCCAGCGACAGCGCGATGATCCACCAGGTCAGCGTGTGCGGGTCGTCGGGCTTGGTCGCGAGCGAGCGCTCGAGGTGATGGAGGGAGAGTTCGAGATCCTGCAGGCCCTCCTGATAGAGGAACCCCAGCACCATGTGCGCCTCGGGGTTGTCCGGGTCGATCGCCAGCGACTTCCGCGCGTGCTCTTCTGCGAGCCCGATGTAGTCACGATCGTGCGCACCGGAGTTCGCGAACTGCGAATAGACGTACCCGATGCCCGCGAGAATCACGGCATTTTCCCCGGTCCGCGCCCGAGCGTTCTCGAGGTATTCCAGCGCGGTCTGGAGGTCGTCCCACTGGCCGATGCGGGACGAGGCTCGTGCCCGCAGGTAGAATTCGTACGCCTGCAGGTCCTCCATCGGGCGGGTTGTGAGGCGACGCGCCTCCTCCGGCTCGATGTGCACCTCGAGCACCTCCACGATCGACCGCGCCACGTTCTCCTGCATCCCGAACACGTCGGCCAGCGTGCCGTCGTATCGCTCCGACCAGAGATGCTCGTCCGTATCGGCCCGGATGAGTTGCGCCGTGATGCGCAGCGCGTCTCCGATCTTGCGGACGCTTCCCTCCAGCACGTACCGGACGTCGAGCTCGACGCCGATCGTGCGGGTGTCCTTCCCCGACTTCTTCAGCACCGTCGCCGATGTGCGTGAGGTGACCCTCAGGTCGTGGAGGGTCGACAGGCTCGCGGTGATTTCCTCCGTGAGGCCCTCGGCGAGGTATGCGTCGGCGGGGTCGGGCGAGATGTTGTCGAAGGGGAGGATCACGATCGAGGCGTCACGCGCGGAACCGGGCACTGGCGCCGTCGACACCGCCTCCGTCTCATCCGGGTCGGACGACCGTGCACCCTCGCGGGCCGGCTCCTCGGGTCGCAGGTCGTAGGCCCAGGCCAGCACGAGCGCGACCGGCAGGCCGAGGAGAATCACGATCGCAACAATCTGCGACGCATCCTTGGCAGCCGCGTCGCTCAGTTCGGACAGGCCGAAGAGATACTCGGCGCCCTGAGCCACTCCGAACCCGACCACGGCGTACACGACGCCGACCCGATAGACCTTGCGCCTCCTCAGTTCGAGGAGGAAGCGCTTCACGCGGGATACGGCGCTCGAGATGGGCATGCCACAGGGTGCGGTGGAGGACGGCCCGCGTCCAGAGTGGCGCGCCGGAACGGATCGCGGTCCGTCGGAACGACTCCGCCCCCGCCGGCGATCCGGACGTATTCGATGGCTCTCAGGGCGCTCCGTCCGACATCCTGAAGTCCTCGATGACGGCGAGTTCCGGACTCGCGTCGTTGTCGTCGGGATTCCACGTCGTCTTCATCCACACGTTCACGGCCTTCGGGAACCGCTTCAGGAACATGTTGCAGTTGCCCGGCTCGTTGTCGAAGGTCGCGACGACCTCCCCTCCGAGGGACTCCGCCACCCGGAGGGCTCGTGCCTTGTACTCGGTGTCCTTCTCCTTGGCGTGCCGCTTGAGCGTGAGCTCGCAGCGGCCGGTCCAGAAGGGGAAGCCCCGGACCGTCATCGACCGTGCCGTTCCCTGCTCCATCCCCTCGGCCACGTCGGGCTGCCCGACGTGGCGTCCCGTGAGGTAGAAGATCAGCGCCCCCGCCTCGTGGCAGGCTCTCGTGTAGTCCACCGCTCCGGGGTTCGGGAGATCGAGCTCGACGTACCGGTTCGAGAAGAAGCGCGCGCTCCAGAAGCTCGGGAACGCCGACGGGGCCAGCGACGGACTCCCCGCGGCGAGGCCGGCCCGTTCGAGCGCGTCCGTCACGCTCCAGCTCATGTCGTCCAGCCCGAGGGGTGCCGCGACGCGTGCGAAGTCGGGGTACTGCGCGCCGTGATCGGCCGCGAACTCCCGGATGATGAACAGGTTGCGCTGCGCGGTCGAGAACAGGGTGTCGTCCAGATCGAAGATCACGACCGGAAGCGTACCGGCCTTCGCACGATCGGCGACGCGGGCGAGTACCTGTGCGAGAACGGAGTCGGCGGCCATGGGATTCGCTCCTGGATGGGGTCCGGACGACCGGCCTCGAACGGGGCTCCGAGAGACGGTCGGGAGCGGCCGAACGTACGCCCGCCGCCCAACCACGACAACGCACGTCACACGGCGCTCGGTTGTCTGCGGATCGGAAGGCGCGCATTCTGCGACGTGCCCGCCGTCCACCGCAGCGGAGCCTCCCTCCCTTCTACATCGCCCCATGCGACAGGACTCCCGACTCCTGCGGTTCTTCGGCGAGCTCCGACGCCGGAAGGTGCTCACGACGCTGGCGGGGTATCTGGTGGTCGGGCTGGGCGTGATGGAGGGCACCGAGATCCTCGTGCCCCGACTCGGTCTCCCCGACGTCACCGTCACCATCGTGCTCGGTGTGCTTTTCGCGGGGCTTCCCGTGATGCTGACCGTCTCGTGGATCTACGACGTCAGCCTCGGCGGACTCGTGCGCGACCCGGGAGACATCGAGGGACGATCCGGGGATGGAGGGAACCCCGGCCCGGTGGAGGTCGAGCGGCGTGAACTCGACCCGCGCGCCGTGGCCGTGCTGCCCTTCCAGAATCTGGGCGGGAACGGGGACGACGAGTACTTCAGCGAGGGGATCACCGAGGAGGTCTCCGCCGCACTCTGTCGAATCCCGACCATCCGGGTGATCTCGCGCACGTCCGTCGTGGAGCTCCGCAGCCGCGGCGCGACCGGCCTGCGTGACATCGGTCACGGACTCGGCGTCGGTGTGGTGGTCGAGGGCAGTGTCCGTCGACAGCGGAATCGCGTTCGCATCGTCGCCCGCAGCGTCGATGTCGGAACCGAGTCCGCCATCTGGTCCGAGACCTACGATCGCGAGGTGGAGGACATCTTCGAGGTCCAGAGCGACGTGGCCGGTCGGGTGGCGGAGGCGATGCGGGTGGGACTCGACCCGACCATG
>DATFJS010000155.1:0-3840 GCA_035269045.1 Longimicrobiales bacterium
ACGGCCTGCGCGATCGGCAGGTCCTCGTCGGCCACGTTGTCGAGGCTCACCATGCGCAGGAGGATCTGGTCGTCGCGCTGCTGCCAGCGCACCGTCGACTCGTTGAGTTTGGAGCCGCCGTAGCCGGCACCCTCCGGCGTCGCGCCGAACCGGGTGACGATCAGCATCTCGCGGTCGAGCATCTCGAGCGGGATCTCGAAGAATACGTCGCCGTCGTGCTGGTGCACGTCGAACAGACCCTCGTCGGTCTCGAACTCGTCGGTGATGACGTCTGCGTAGGTCTTGACGGTGTCCGCCGCCTCCTCTTCCTGCTCCGGCTCTTCCTCGGTGACCGGGTCCTGCGCGGAGAGGCCGGAGGCCGTGAAGAAGAGTGCTCCGAAGAAGAGCAGCGCGAATCGCATGCTGAGTCGATCCATTCGATTTCCCTTGCGTGTTGGCCCTCGATGGGTGCATCCCGGTAGTGGACCGGGGCTTCGGAAGTTTTCTCGACGGGTCCCCGATGTCCACCCTCGCCGTCCATCCTCACGTGAAGCCGCCGCCGTGTCCGACGTCACCGTGCCTCATCACACTGCCTGGCCCCAGCTCCCGTCCGATCAGTGGGCGGAGACGCTGGCGACACTCCATCTGTGGACCCAGGTCGTGGGGAAGATCCGGCTGGCACGGACCCCGTGGATCAACCATTCGTGGCATGTGCCCCTCTATGTGACCACGCGAGGTCTGAGCACCTCGCCCATGCAGGCCGGAGATCGGTCGTTCGAGTTGAACTTCGACTTCCTTTCCCACTGCCTCGACATCCGGGTCAGCGACGGGGTCGACGCGTGCATCCCGCTCGTCCCGCGGTCGGTGGCCGACTTCCACGACGAACTCTCGGTCCGGCTCGAGTCGATGGATCTGGGTACGCCCATCGACACGACACCGAGCGAGATCCCCGACGGCATCCCGTTCGAGGAGGATCACGAGCACGCGTCCTACGAGGTGGCGGCGGTCTTCGCGCTCTGGCGGGCGCTTCTGGATGCACGCAACGCCTTCACCACCTTCCGGGCGCGCTTCATCGGGAAGTCGAGCCCGGTGCACTTCTTCTGGGGAAGCTTCGACCTCGCCGTGACGCGCTTCAGCGGGCGGGAGGCACCTCCCCACCCCGCGGGAATCCCGGCGCTTCCGGACTGGGTCGCGCGGGAGGCGTACTCGCACGAGGTGTCGAGCCTCGGCTTCTGGCCGGGAAACGCCGACAACCCGACGCCGGTCTTCTACTCGTATGCCTATCCGTCGCCCGACGGCTTCTCAGAGGCCCGGGTGCGACCGGACGAGGCGTTCTGGTTCGACGATCTCGGTGAGTTCCTGCTGCCGTACGACGCGGTGCGCACGGCGGGCGATCCGGCGGAGGCGGTACTCACGTTCGCGCAGGACACCTACGACGCCGCCGCCGACCTCGCCGACTGGGACCGCGACGCGCTCGAATGGCCGGGTCGGGCGCAGGGCCCGAAGGAACAGAAGCCCCGTCCGGCGGGTTGATTCCGTCGCTCCCTCCCACCCCGGACTTCCCATGCGCTCGCTCTCGCTCGTCGCCGCACCGATCACACTCGCCCTGTCCCTGCTGGTGTTCGCGCCCTCCACGGTGTCCGCACAGGGACTCGGACTCCCGGTCGGATCCGAGCTGCCCGACTTCCGGCTCACCGATCTCGAGGGCAACGAGGTCCACATCCGCTCGGTCGTCGAGGCCGGAAAGCCGGCGGTGATCGAGATCTGGGCCACCTGGTGCACGATCTGCCAGGCCCTCCAGCCTCAGTTCGAGTCGATGTCGGATGCATACGGGGACGACGTCTCGATCGTCGCGATCGCGGTCTCGGTCGGCCAGAGTCGAGAAGACGTGGCCGCCCACGTGGAGGAGTACGGCCACACCTGGGACTTCCTCTACGACGGTGAGGGCCGCGCCGTACGCGCGCTCGAGGCGGCCGGCACCGGGATCGTCATGATGGTGGACCGCAACGGCCGCATCGCCTACACCGGCGTGGGAAGCGGTCAGGATCTCATGGGCGAACTGGAGAAGCTGGTGTCCGATCGCTGACGCTGGTCGAGGGCGACCCGCAACAAATCTTGCGCTCGGGCCGGTTGTTCCGGACGAGGAGCCTGCGATGGTTGTCGGCGGCCCGGCAAACGCTCGCCGGGCGCGACCCCGATCCAGGAGTCGGGGCTCCGAAATCCACCCGGCCATCGCCGTTCCAGCTTCCGCTTCATGCCCCCGTCATCTCCGGACCGCTTCGGTCCCAGCCCCCGCTCGTTCCTCGGCCTCGCCCACCGATGGGCCCCCGAGCCGTCGCCGCAGACGACCGACCCGCGCTCGAGAGGGAGTCTCCCGTGGCGCTGATCCTGGTCGTGGACGACGACGCGGAGACCCGCGTGCTGCTCGACGAGGCACTCGTTCGGGAGGAGGGACACGAGGTGCGATACGCCGATGACGGCGATTCGGCCATCGATCGACTCGCGCACATCAAACCCGATGTCGTCATCACCGACATCGCGATGCCGAGACTGAACGGGATCCAGCTGATCCGCCACCTGGAGAACATCCGGTGCGGTGCTCGCGTCATCGCCATCAGCGGGAAGGGCCGCGACGGACTGCAACGGGCCGTCGATGCCGGCGCCATGATCGCCCTGGAGAAGCCCGTCGAAAAGCGGGACCTCCTGGACGCCCTCGATCGGGCGCTGGACCTTCCCGACCCGTGGCGGTGGGGACGACGCTGAAGGAGACGAACCACCGGTGCGAACGATGACGCGACGACCGCCGATGGACGGCGGCCGCCGCGTCACCGACATCGCTTCTACCGGGGCTGAGCCTTCGCCGCCTCGATGGCTGCGCGAAGCTCGTCGTACGCCGTCGGATCGACCTGGTTGAACGTCTCCATCACGTGCGAGATCCGTCCCTCCGTGTCGATCACGATCACCGCGCGGCTTCCCACCATGCCATTGTCACGCGGGTCCCCCCCGAAGGCACTGTACACCGATCCGTCCGGATCACTGCCGAAGAGGAAGGGGAAGTCTTCGTCCGCCGCCCAGGAGGCGAGCTCCTCGGCGGGATCGTTCGAAACGCCGATGAGGGTCACGCCCTCACCACCGTCGAACAGGCTTGCGTACTGATCACGGTACGCTCTCATCTGGACTGTTCAGCCAGAGGTCCTGGCCCTGAAGAAGAAGGCCAGGACGATCACCTCACCGCGGTACTCGTTGAGCGTCGAGACGCCGTCCTTCACACCTTCGGCGTCCGCGATCTGAAGCTCGACGTTCGGCGCCTCGGCGCCGGGCTCGAGAAACTGGGCCGAAACGGATCCGGGCATCAGAAAGCTCAGGAGTCCCACGAGAAGCGCGCTCTTCATCAAGCGGCGCATGGGTGTCCTCGTCGGGGGGAATGGTGTTGGAATGCTACGGTACAGGATCGGGGGCCGTGCGTTCCCTCACCGGCGAGAGGCACGCACCCGCGACGAGGTCGGCTCCCGGACCGGAAGGATCACCGACCCAGCAGTGCCAGCAGCTCTCCCGGCACGTCCGTGAACATTCCGTCGACCCCCATGCCCAGAAGTTCGAGCATGCGGTCCGGGTCGTTCACCGTGTAGGGGTGCACGACGAGATTCTCGGCATGTGCGGCGGCCAGCCGTTCCGGCGTCAGCAGTCGATGGGAAGGCCCCCAGCCGATCGCATACTCGGCGATTCGTGCCATCGCGTCGCCGGCCCTCCGGTCGCCGGAAGCGCCGGCCCCGTCCGGGTCCGGGAGCCCGGCGTCCCCCAGCTGGACGAGCGGCAGATCGGGCGCGATCTCCGAGAGCAGACGAAGGCTGGAAGAGCTGA
>DATFJS010000156.1:0-4707 GCA_035269045.1 Longimicrobiales bacterium
CACGCCTCGAACAGACGCAACGAGGCGACGTTGTCCTTCCGGATCTCCGCGCGCATCCAGGCGCGCTCCCGCCTCCACGCCTCCTGCTCGGCGGCCTCGAGGAGCGTCCGACCCGCACCGCGACCGCGGGCCCGTGCCGCGACGGCGATCGAGTAGACGTGCGCCGTGCCGGTGGTGCGGCGAAAGAGGAGCACGACGGAGCCCACGAGCCCCCCGTCGTCCTCCGCCATGAGAACCGCCGCGTTGGCACGCGTCAGGAGGTGGCGCAGACGCCGGCGGGTGAGGCGGTCCCCGTCGAAGGAGGCCTCTTCGAGCTCGAGGAGGGCGTCCAGATCCGCGAGTTTCGCGGGTCGGACTAGAGAGAGAGAGGGGTGGGTTGGCACGCTCCGAATATAGTGACCCGGACAGCCGGGACGCAGTGACCTCGGGGTCCTGCCTTTCGCATCGGGCGCAGCCCGGGTCAGGATGGTAGTCCGTCCCCTCCTCACCCACGCCGCGTGTCGACCGTGCCCCGACTGCTCATCGCATCCGCCGCAACGGTCGTCCTGCTGGCCGCCTGCGACGGCGGCGGTTCCACCAGTTCGGCCGAGTCTACCTCCGGCGTCACCGTCCGTGACTCGGCCGGCATCCGTATCGTCGAGAACCACGACTCTGCGTGGACGGAGGCCACCCGATGGCGGCTCGCGGCGGAGCCGGACCTCGTCATCGGGTCGATCGACGGATCCGTGCCGGGGACGGACTTCGGGCGGGTGGACGACGCCCTCGTCGTGGACGGCCACGTCGTGGTCGCCGACGGACAGACGCGCCTCCTCCGCGTCTTCGACGAGGACGGCGTGTGGCTACGTGACCTCGGCGGCCAGGGGGACGGCCCCTTCGAGTTCCGGTTTCTGCAGGCGGTCTTCGCCGCCGGCGACTCCGTGGCCGTGTGGGACGCGAACCGGCGCCGGGCCGTCCTGCTGCCGGTCGACGGCGGGACCCCCAGAGCCGCGCTCTTTCCAACGAACAACGAGCCGGGCGAGGGCGAGTTCGTCGAACTCCTGCTCCCGGACGGCCGGGCCGTCGTGGGTCCCACGCCCGCCTACGGGGCCGCGCTTCCGGAGGGCCCGCGAACCCGAGCCGACCGGCTGTACCGCGTTGTGCGGGAGGGGGGTGCGCCCGGCGACACGATCGGTGCCCTGCCCTACTACCTCGCCTACAACTTCGGCACCGAGCGCACGACGGGGCCGGTCCTGTTCGCCCCGACGGGCTCCTTCGAACCGGCCGGCGCCGACGCGGTGTGGTTCGGGTGGGCGATCGACGGCTACGAGCTGCGACGGATCCCCCTCGACGGACGGGACGGACCGGAGATGCGGGTCCGGCGGGCCTGGGAGGCGTCCCCCCTGCCCGACGACATCCACGCCCGCGTCGCGAACCACTTCGACAGCAGCTACGCCGCCGCCGGGCTTCCCACCCGTGTCGTGGCGGAGCAGCGCGAGATGGTCGATGCACTGCAGATCGTGGACCCCCTGCCCGCGTACTGGGACTTCGAGGTCGCCTCGGACGGCCACCTCTGGGTGAACGACTTCCGACGGCCCGACGAGGTTACGGTCGATGCGGTGCTCGGACGCGAGCGGGTCGGCTCGACGAGGTGGAGCGTGTTCACGCCCACGGGCCGGTGGCTCGGAACCGTCGACGTCCCGGTCGAGTTCGCGCCCACCGCGTTCGGCTCCGACTGGGTCCTTGGTGTCCGAACCGACGAGTTCGACGTCCAGTGGATCGAACGCTACCCGATCCTCCAGCCCGGATCCTGACCCGGGGTCCCCTACCCTACCTCTTCCAGCAGCGCCCGCACGTCCAGCGCCCGCGTGAACATCCGCAGTCCACCGTCCTCGTCCCGCGGCCACTCCTCGCGGGGCCGGTCGCGGTACAGTTCGACGCCGTTCCCGTCCGGGTCGGTCAGGTAGATCGCCTCGCTCACGCCGTGGTCCGCCGCGCCGTCGAGCTGAATCCCCGCGTCGAGCACGCGCTTCACTGCCGCGGCGAGTGAGGCGCGGTCCGGGAACAGGAACGCGCTGTGGTAGAGGCCCGTCGTCCCCGGCGCCGGGGGTGAGCCACCCTGCGACTCCCAGGTGTTGAGCCCGATGTGGTGGTGGTACCCACCCGCCCCGAGGAACGCGGCCTGTGAGCCGACGCGCTGCTGGACCTCGAAGCCCAGGACACCGCCGTAGAACGCGATCGCGCGATCGAGGTCGGCGACCTTCAGGTGGACGTGGCCGACGCGGGTCGCATCGGGGGCCGATCTACCCGTACCCTCGCCCGCCGTCATGCCGACGGCCGTCCCGCCAGCTCGCGGATCACGACGTGCCAGAAGTCGAGTCCCTCGAAGAACGCCCGAACCGGGATGCGCTCGTTCAGACCGTGCGCGTAGACGTCGCTGCTCTTCATGAAGATGCCCTCCACGCCGTACGTCGGAATCCCGGCGGCGCGGAAGTGCATCCCGTCGGTCCCGCCGGAAGACTGGGACGGGAGGATCATGGTGCCCGGGTGGAGCGTCTCGACACCGGCACGGATGGCCGAGACGACATCGTCCCGCAGATCCGAGACCGGACTCACGGTGGGGTCGCCCAGGAGGCGGACCTCGATGTCGGACCCGGCGAGTTCCCGGAGCGTGTCGTGCACGTCCGACACCTCGTCGCCCGGAAAGACGCGGCAGTTCACCGTGGCGGTCGCGGACTGCGGAAGCGCGTTCTCCGCGTGGCCCGCGCGCAGCATCGTCGCCACGCACGTGGTACGCGTGAGGCCGATCATCGACCCGTCCCGTCGGAGCGTCTCCCCGGCGGCCGCGTCGTCCGGGTTCGCGGCGAAGGCCCGCATTGCCGCGCCCGTCTCACCGCCGACCAGGTCCGCGGTCCCCTCGAAGTAGGCCCGTGTCGTCTCGTTGATACGGGTCGGAAACCGGTGCGCCTGCACCCGCTTCAGCGCGTCCGCCAGGTCGTAGATGGCGTTGTCGTCGCGAGGTCGGGACGAGTGCCCACCCGGATTCGCCGCCGTGAACTCGAAAGTCGAGTACGTCTTCTCCGACGTCTGGATCTCGAACACGATCGGCTCCCCGGTCGTCTCGTCCAGCGTCCCGCCGCCCACATCCGCGTTGAGCGCGAACTCGGCCTGCGTGAGCGGGAGATGCTCGTCCACCAGCGCCCGTGTGCTCACCATCCCGGTCTCCTCGTCCCCGGTGAACCCGATCACGAGGTCCCGGGTGGGCACGAAGCCCTCCTCCTTCATGCGAATGAAGGTCGAGGTGAGGTGGATGATGCCCGCCTTGTCGTCGGCCGTCCCGCGGCCGAAGAACGTCCCGTCCTCCTCGATCAGCGTGAAGGGATCGCGCTCCCAGTCCTCCGGCAGGGCGTCCACCACGTCCATGTGCGCGGTGAAGAGGATCGGCTCCCGCCCCGACGACCCGTCGCCGCGCCACCGGACCACGAAGGCGGCGATCTCCTCCCCCGACTCGGAGGTGTGCGGAAGGACGTGGATGTCCTCCTCGGGAAATCCGGCCTCACGGAACCGCTCGGCGAGGTATTCGGCCATGGTCGGGATCATCCCGTGGCCCTCCGCCGTCCGCATCCCGATCACGTCGCGGTACATCTCCAGCGCGCGCCGCTGATGCGGCTCGGTGTAGTCGGCGCTGGAGGTCTGGGCGGTGGCGGGGATGGGCATGAGCGGCGCTCCGACCAGGCATAGAACGAGGGCGAGTGTGGGAAATCGCGTGTGCATCTCACGGGCTCCGAAAGGCGAAAGGACGGCCGCAATCTACCCCCCTGCCCCGAACCTTCGCATGTGCAGGCAAGTCGGTTCGGACCCGATCTGATCGAGATGCAGCAGAACCCCCGGGTACGGGATTCCACCTGCCCTCCGTAGGTAGTCCTACGAATTGTGGGAGGCGGTTCGCGGGAGACAGACTGAATCACCATCACCTCATGAACCGTCCCGATGCCTACATCCACAGTCCCTGCCTCGCGCTCCCCGAGCCGCGCACCGTCACCCAGCCTCCGCGCCCCCGAGGTCGTACGTCGTGGCGTCCTGCTGATCAACCTGGGGACACCTGAGGCTCCGGAGCCGGGACCGATTCGTCGCTACCTGCGCGAGTTCCTCTCCGACGATCGGGTACTGGACATGAATACGCTGCTCCGGCGGGTTCTGCTCGAAGCGGTGATCCTCCCACGGCGGCCACGAGCGGTCGCACACGCATACCGGAAGGTCTGGACGGAACGCGGCTCGCCGCTCCTCGTCCACACCACCGACCTGGCGCACGAGCTGGAGGGCCTGTGGGACGACGGCACCCGAGTCGCCCTCGCGATGCGCTACGGAAGTCCGTCGATCGCCGACGTGCTCCCGGACCTTGCGTCGGAGGTCGATCACCTCGACATCGTCCCGCTGTACCCCCACGCGACCGCATCCACGACCGGCACGGCCGTCGCAGAGGTGCACGCCGTTATGGCGGAGCTCTGGCAACCTCCACCCATCCGCGTGGTGGCGCCCTGGTACGACCACCCCGCCTTCCTGGGTGCCCTGGCATCGATGTATCGGGAGCCGCTCGAGACGTTCGTGCCGGATCACGTGCTGTTCAGCTACCACGGGATTCCGGTGCGTCACCTGCAGCGGTCCGCTTCAGGGTTGCCGTGCAGCGGGGGAGCGGACATCCGGGAGTCGACCTGCTGCCGCAGCCGGGAC
>DATFJS010000157.1:0-9535 GCA_035269045.1 Longimicrobiales bacterium
GTCCGTGACGCATCGGCACCGGGTAGCGCCCCACGAAGGTCGAGTACTCGGGATCCAGCACATTCCCCTGAATCGTGCCGCCGATCGGATTCGGACGGTCCAGGACCACGAAGCGTACGCCCGCCCGTCCCGCCGCCTCCATCGCGAGCGACATCGTCCAGACGTAGGTGTAGTAGCGCGTGCCGATGTCCTGGATGTCGAAGAGGAGGACGTCCAGATCCGCGAGGACGTCCGGAGACGGCTCGCGTGTGCCGCCGTACAGCGAGTACACGGGGACTCCGGTGGCTTCGTCCACCGCGTCCTCGACCGCGACGCCCGCCTCCGCCTCGCCGCGAATTCCGTGTTCCGGTGCGAACAGCGCGACCAGATCGACGCCGGGCAGATCGGCCAGGACGTCGGCGGTCGAGCGAACGCCCGAGCCGGCGGTCTCGACGAGCCCCGTATGATTCGTGATGAGCCCGACCCTGTAGCCCGCCACCAGAGAGATCGAGTCGTCGACCAGCACCTTCGCCCCGGCCCGTACCTCCGGGTGCTGCGGCGCGCTCTCGGACGCGGCCGGTGCCGGCTCGCACCCGGTCAGGAGCGACGTGAGGATCAGCGCCATGAGGGCGAGCTGGTGGGATTGTCGATGCATGCGGAAGAGACCTAGGTTGCCGGCGAGTGGGTATGGAAAAGGCCGGGCCGTGGATCTCCCCGCAAGCTGCTCGTGAGCGGCGGCCGACGAACCGCCCCGGTCGGCTCGCCCACCGGACCCCGAACCGCGCCGTGCACCAACGATGTCCTCCTCCTTCTTCGACCGCCTCAGGCTCCCTGTGACACCCTCATTCCGACGTCCTTTCCTCTCGCTGGTTCTCGTTTCCGCCTCGCTCACGATGGCGTGCGCCGGTTCGACTCCTGCCACCGTGCCCGAGCCCGAACCGGCTCCGCAGCCGGAGGAGGAGTCGGATTCCGTACCTGTCGAGTTCGTTGACATCCTGATCGAGGACCCGGTGCCGGAGCCCGCGCCGGAGCCGGCTGCCGCGCCGGACCCGGAGTCGTGGGTGGATCGCGAATTGCAGGACATGACGCTGCACCAGAAGGTCGGCCAGATGGTGATGCCCTTCGTGCTCGGCACCTACGCGCCCAAGGGAAGCGCCGAGCACGAGCGTCTTCGCCGATGGATCGAGGAGTACCAGATCGGTGGGTTCGTGATGTCGGTCGGCTCGCCGATGGGTGTGGCGCTCAAGCTCAACGACCTCCAGTCGCACTCCCGCCTCCCCCTGATGGTCTCGGGCGATTTCGAGACGGGAGCCGGTTTCCGCCTCTCCGGAATTCTGCACGCCTCCACCAACATCTCGCTGGGCGGCGCGACGAACTTCCCGACGCTCATGGCGGTCGGAGCCACGGGGGATGCGGGACTCGCGTACGAAATGGGACGGATCACGGCGGAGGAAGCACGCGCCGTCGGGGTCCACGTCGCCTTCGCGCCGGTACTGGACGTGAACAACAATCCCGACAACCCGATCATCAACGTGCGCTCGCTCGGAGAGGACCCGGCGGCGGTATCGCGTCTGGGTACGGCGCTGGTCCGGGGAATGCAGGAGCACGGGGTCATCGCCACCGGAAAGCACTTCCCGGGGCATGGGGATACCGAGACCGATTCGCACATCGGTCTGCCCACGATCCAGGTGGATCGCGCGCGGATGGACACCGTCGAGCTGCGCCCCTTCCGTGACGCCATCGACGCCGGCATGGACGGGGTGATGACCGCCCACATCACGGTTCCTTCCGTCAACGGCGGCACGAATCGGCCGGCGACCCTGTCCGAACCCGTCCTCACCGGCCTGCTCCGGGAGGAACTGGGCTTCGAGGGGCTCCTCTTCACCGATGCGATGGACATGGGGGCGATCGATCGGGAATACGGCCGGGACGAGGCCGCCGTGCTCGCGGTCGAGGCCGGGGCGGATGTGCTGCTCATGCCGCCCTCGGTGCCGGGCACGATCGACGCCGTGGTCGGTGCCGTGCTCGATGGGCGAATCTCCGAGGAGAGGATCGATGCGTCCGTGCGCCGCATCCTCACCCACAAGCAGCGGCTCGGGCTCGTCGAGCAGCGGATGGTGGACATCGACGCGGTCCCGGAGGTGGTTGGAATCCCCGCCCATCAGGACATCGCCGACGAGGTCGCCAGACGGTCGATCACCGTCCTCCGCAACGACCGGAATCTCATGCCGCTTCTCGGTACCCGGACAGCGCGGGTGATGTCGGTCACCTACCGGCGGGAGAGCGACCTCTTCGCCGGGCGATTCTTCGATGCCGAGATGGGTGCACGCTATCCACGGCTTCGACGGGAGACGATCGGACGGGCCACCTCGGAGACCACGTACGACGCCCTGCTGGGCGAGGCTCGTCGGTCCGACCTCGTGGTGGTGTCGCTCTACATCACCGCGCTCTCGTACCAGGGAACGGTGGCGCTTCCGGAGGAAACCACCGACTTCCTGACCGCCCTGTCGGAGGCGGGAGTCCCGCATGTGGTGGTGTCGTTCGGAAACCCGTACCTCCTCCGTGAGCTCGACGGCGTGCAGGCCTACATGCTCGCGTGGAGCGGCAGCGAGGCGAGCCAGCGGGCGGCGGCCGGCGGTCTCTTCGGTGACTTCACCATCTCCGGGACGTCCCCGACCCGGGTCACCGACGACCTCCCGATCGGGTCGGGGCTTCGCATCCCGGCTCGCGAGCCTCGCCGATGAGTCTTCGATCGATGCGTTCGACAGCCTCGTCGGTGGCGCTCGGGCTCGGCCTGGTCGCCATGCCGATGACGGCGAGCGTCGCCTCGCTGGCGGCGCAGGAGGGTGGGGCGTCGCCGGCGGAGCGGGCCGGCTTCGCGCCGGAGATGCTGGCGCGGGTGGACGCCCTGGTGGACTCGGCGGTGGCGGACGGTGTGGCGCCCGGGGCCACGGTCGCGATCGGTCGCACCGGGGGCTTCACCTGGACCCGCAGCTACGGGGTGCTCGACACCGTCGGTCCCGTCGCTGGGGTCGGCACCGGTCCCACCACCATCTGGGACCTGGCGTCGCTGACGAAGGTGATCGGGACGACCAGCGCCACGATGATGCTGGTCGACGACGGTGCCCTCTCCGTGGACGATCGGGTGGTGGACCACCTGCCGACCTGGGCCGACGGAGACCCCCGCAAGGCGGATGTCACGATCCGGCAGCTTCTTACCCATCGGGCCGGACTCCCCGCTTTTCGGCGCTGGTACATGCAGATTTCCGGTCGTGACGCCTACGATCGCGCCATCGACATGGAGCCGCTGGAAGCCGATCCCGGAACGCGATACGTGTACTCCGACATCGGGGTGATGACGCTCGCCCGGGTCCTGGAGAGGGTGTCGGGGTCGTCCCTCGGCGAACTGCTGCGGGACCGCCTCTTCGAGCCGGTCGGCATGGTCGACACGCGATTCGTCCCGCCGGAGTCCCTCCGGGGGCGTATCGCACCGACGGAGATCGACACGATCTACCGGGGCTACCACGTCCACGGCGAGGTGCACGACGAGAACGCGCACGCATACGGGGGGGTGGCCGGCCACGCCGGACTCTTCTCGACTGCGGTCGACCTCTCCCGATTCGCCCGCACGATGCTGCGGGAGGGCGTGACGGACTCGGGCGAGCGCGTCATCGAGGCGTCCACCGTCCGTGACTTCACGACCCGGCAGCGCGCGTCGTCCACCCGCGGCCTGGGGTGGGACACGCCGTCGGGCGCCAACTCCTCGGCGGGACGCTGGATCACGGAGGACGCTTTCGGGCACACCGGCTACACGGGTACGTCGATCTGGATCGATCCCGAGCTGGACCTCTTCGTGATCGTGCTGACGAACAGGGTGAACCCGACCCGCGAGAACACGCGGCACGCCCCGATGCGGCGCGAAGTCGCCGATCTGGCCGTACGGGCGCTGACCGATCGCGCGGTGCAGCCCCGGATTCCGGCCAGGGACGGGCGGTGAGCGAGGCGGTCGCCCCGCTCGACTTCTTCGTCCTCGCCGTCTGGCTGCTGGGCGTCACCCTGTGGGGCTCGTGGCTCGGCCGCGGCTCGCGCGGGGCGAAGGACTACTTTCTCGGGGGCCGAAACCTCCCCTGGTGGGCGGTCATGCTCTCGGTGGTCGCGACCGAGACCAGTACCCTGACCTTCCTGAGCATCCCCGGGGTCTCGTACCTCGGGACGCTCACCTTCCTGCAGCTCACCGCCGGCTACCTGCTCGGACGCATCGTGGTGGCGGCGTTCATGCTGCCCGCGTACGCCCGGGGCGAGATCTCGACGGCGTACCAGATGCTGGAACGCCGGTTCGGCGTCGGCGTGCGGCGCTTCACATCCGGGATCTTCATGGTCACCCGGCTGCTCGCGGACTCGGTGCGTCTGTTCGCGACGTCGATCCCGCTCGCTCTGATCACCGGGTGGTCGTACCCGACCTCGATCGCGGTCATTGGTGGGCTGACGGTCATCTACACCTACGCCGGGGGCATCCGTGCGGTGGTCTGGGTCGACGCCCTGCAGATGGTCCTGTACCTCGGGGGTGCGCTGCTCGCGGCGATGGCGCTCCAGTCGGCCGTGCCGGGCGGATGGGGGGAGATCTTCTCCCAGGCGGGCGCGGCCGGAAAGCTCACGGTGCTCGACGCGAGCCTGGATCCGGGAGTCGCATACACGATCTGGGCGGGCGTGCTCGGAGGGGCGCTCTTCACCATGGCCTCGCACGGCACCGACTACCTGATCGTGCAGCGACTCCTCACGTGCCGGTCCCTGCGCGACTCCCAGCGTGCGCTGGTCGGATCGGGCATCGCGGTGATCGGTCAGTTCCTGGTGTTCCTGCTGCTCGGTCTCGGTCTCTGGGTGTACTTCGGAGGCCGCGCGTTCGAGTCGAACGACGCCATCTTCGCGACCTTCATCGTGGAGGCGCTTCCACCCGGGATCACCGGACTTCTCGTGGCGGGCGTCTTCGCCGCGGCGATGTCCTCGCTGTCGAGTTCGATCAACGCGCTCGCTTCCGCGACGGCCTACGACTTCTGGGCACCGGCCGTCGGTGCGATCGACGACGATGCCCGAACGCTCAAGGCCGGACGGGTCTTCACGCTGATCTGGGCGGTGGCACTCGTCGGCGGGGCCATCGTCTTCATTCCGTTCGGGCTCGGCACGACCGCGGTCGAGGTCGCGCTCGCCGTGGCGTCGCTGGTCTACGGTGGTCTGCTCGGCGCCTTCCTGCTGGCCCTGTTCTCGACCCGGGCGGACGGTCGGAGCGCCGCCCTCGGGATGGGCGCCGGGATCGCCGTGATCGCCGCGATCTGGGTCGCGGGTCGTGCCGAGGTGCTCCCGTTCGCGCTGGCGTGGACCTGGTTCGTGCCGCTCGGCGCGCTGGTCACATGGACCGTGGGTGCCACGCTGGGGCGGGGGGGCGCACCCCTCGAGTCCGGGGCTTCGTCATGAGGCGCGCACCTGCTGGGGCCCACGCGGCGGGGCGGGGCCCGTGAGCGTCGTCGCGGTCGGCGTCGACGGGGGCGGGACCCGGACCCGGGCCGTCGCCCTGGATGAGGACGGCCGCGAGCTCGGGCGCGCCGATGGGGAAGCCGCGCTGATCGACCCGCTGCGACCGGAGGCCGCCGCCGATGCCGTGGAGAGGACGATACGGTCCGCGGTCGCCTCCGCGGGGAATGGCCTGCCGGCGGCCGCGCTGTGGGCGGGGTTGGCCGGGGCGGGGAGCGAGCGAGCCCGGTCCGCGGTCGAGGACGTGCTTCGGGGTCGGAATCTCGCGCGCGCGACCGTTGTCGGCACGGATCTCGAGGCGGCATTCCGGGACGCGTTCCCGGAGGGCCCGGGAATCCTGCTGATCGCCGGGACCGGGTCGGTCGCCACGGGACGCGGCGACGGGGGCGAAGAGATGCGGGTCGGGGGCTGGGGGGCGCTACTCGGAGACGAGGGCTCCGGCTATCGGATCGGCCTGGAGGGTCTTCGTGCGGCGATGCGGATGGCCGACGGGAGGGCACACCCGACGGGCCTTCTTCCGGCGCTCATCGAGGCGTCCGGGTGTCCGTCGGTCGCCGACTTGCCCGTGTGGGTCGCCGAGGCGTCCAAGGGACAGGTGGCGGCACTCGTCCGGATCGTCGTCGAGGCGGCGGACGCGGGCGACGCCGCGGCCGGCCACATCCTGGGGGAGGCGGTGGAAGCGCTCGCCGATCACGCGACCGCTCTCCGGGAGTCCCTCGCACCCTGGGGCGGTCCCGCGGATGTGGCGCTGGCCGGCGGCCTCCTCGCATCCCCGGAGGCGCTGATCCGCACGCGCGTCGTGGTCGAACTCGAGCAGCGTGGCCTCCGGGTGTCCGACCGGGTCGTGGACGCCGCCCGCGGAGCCGCGAACCTCGCGCGCGATCTGACGCGCGGGGTCTGAAGCCGCCGGGACACCCGGGTCGATCAGCGCAGCGCGTCCTCGAGCGCGGTCGCGGCGTCGGTCTTCGCGTCGCGGTACTTCACGATGACCGGGACGTACAGCTGTATGCCGGAGAGGCGACCGACCTTCCCGGAGGCGGGTCGGCTTCCGGGCACGACCACGGCTCCCGGTGGAATCGTGAGGGGCGTCTCCGACGACGCCCGGTAGATCTCGTCCCGCACCAGATCGTGCACCGCGGTGGAGCCGGTGAGCTGGACGCCGGGGGCGAGCACCGCACCCTCTCCGACCAGCGTCCCCTCGAAGATCCCGCAGTTGGCGCCGATCATCGCGTCGTCCTCCACGATCACGGGTCGGAGCCCGATCGGCTCCAGTACGCCGCCCAGCTGTGCCCCGGCACTCAGGTGGACGCGATCCCCGACCTGCGCGCAGGATCCCACCAGAGCGTGGGAGTCGATCATGGACCCGTCGCCGACCCGGGCACCCACATTGATGTAGGCCGGCGGCATCACCACCACGCCGGAACCGAGGTGGACGCCCGCCCGGACCGAACTTCCGCCGGGCACGATCCGCACGTTCTCGGACGGGCCGTCCAGCCTCCGGAGCGGGAGCGTGTCCCGATCGGCGAAGCTGAAGTCGCTGCCGGCGAACGCCTCGTTCGTGCCGGGAATCCAGGGCCGGAAGTTCTGGGTGTGGCCCACTCGGAAGGCCAGGAGGATCCCCTGCTTCACCCAGGATACCGCCTCCCAGCCCTCGTCACCCCGCCGGGCGGCGCGGACGTCACCCCGGTCGAGAGCCGTGAGCAGGCCGGCGACCGCCGCCCGGGCGCGACGTCGGTCGGGGGTGTCCTGGTCGAAGAGGTCGCGGATCTCGGATTCGAGTTGCTCTGGACTCATGGGCTGAATCGATGGTGGAGAGGTCGAGGGTCGAGGATCGTGAGTCGGTGGCGGAGGTCGAAGATCCCGGGAGATCAGCCCGAGGCGGGTGCGTCGAGGAGCTCGGCGTGCGCGAGGGCGGCCTCGATCTTCTCGGCGACGGCGGAACGCACCGGTGCGAGTGGCGCCCTGAGGCGATTCTCGAGCAGTCCCATCCGGGCCATGGCCGCCTTCACCGGACCCGGGTTCGACTCGAGGAAGTTGGCACGGATCAGCGGAAGCAGCCGATGCATGTGGGCACGCGCCGTCTCCAGCCGGCCCGCGCGAGCCGAACGCACCATTTCGGAGGCGCCGGCGGGGTCCTCGTTCGCAACGACCGAGATCAGGCCGTCCCCTCCGATCGCGCACTGGCCCGCGGCGAGGTCGTCGTCTCCCGAGAGCACGACGAATCCCTCGGGACGTCGGCGTACCAGCTCCTGGAACTGGCCGAAGTCACCGGCGGCCTCCTTCACGCCGACCACGGACGGCACACGGCGCACGATCTCGTCGAGGGCGTCCGGCGTGACGTTCGCGCCGGTACGACCCGGAACGTTGTAGAGGACGATCGGGAGGCCCACCCCGGCGACGGCCGAGTAGTGGAGCGCGAGGCCGTCGAGGGACGGCTTGTTGTAGTAGGGCGTGACCACGAGGACACCGTCCGCTCCGGCGTCGGCCGCCGCCCGGGTGAAGGCGACCGCGGCGCGTGTCACGTTCGAGCCCGCACCCGCGAGGACGGGGAGACGTCCGCCCGCGATCTCCACGGTGCGACGAATGAGCGTGGACTGCTCGGTCGGAGTCAGGGTCGCACTCTCTCCCGTCGTGCCACATGGCACCAGAAAGTGGACGCCGCCGGCGATCTGCCGCTCGACGAGGCTCGTGAAGACCTCGAGGTCCACCTCGCCGTCGGCGTCGAAGGGCGTGACGAGGGCGGGGCCGGTTCCCCTGAAGATCGCGTCGCTCATGGTGTGTCCGACGGGGTGGTTGTGAGAAGATCATCGAGCATGTCGTCGAGCGTGTACACACCGCGGTGGCCGGGGAGCCACTCTGCCGCCCGGATCGCGCCCCGGGCGAAGCCGTCCCGGTTCAGGGCACGATGCGTCAGCTCGATGACGTCGTCGGGTCCGGAGGCGCGCAGGACATGGGTCCCGGGCACGTCGCCCTCCCGGTAGGATCGCACCGGCAGATCGCGCTGCCCGGCGTCGTCGACCGGTGATTCGTCGCGTCCCGGCATCAGCTGGGCGCTCCATCCTTCGAGCCGCGATACGTGCTGGACGACGGCGTCGGCCAGCCACCTGGCGGTACCGGACGGGTGGTCGACCTTCCGGGTGTGGTGGGTCTCCTCGAGCTCGAGACGGTAGTCGGGCACCATGTCGAGCAGCTGCGCCGCCCGACGGACCACGCGTTCGAACACGGCCACGCCGATGGAGAGGTTCGGGGCATGGAGGAGCGCGCCCCCGTGTTCTTCCACGGTTCGACGGACGTCGTCGAAGTCGTCGTCCCAGCCGGTCGAGCCCGACACGACCGGGAGTCCCGCGGCGACGGCCTGCCGGATCCGGGAGGGCGCTCCATCGGGTCCCGCGAACTCGATCGCGACGTCCGCGTCGAAGGTGTCGGCCGTCAGGGGCGGATCCTCCCTGTCGACCCGCCCGGCGATCACGTGGCCGGCATCGTCGGCGAGGCCTTCGACGGTGTGACCCATCACACCGTGGCCCAGGAGGAGAATCCTCACAGCGCTCCCCTCATGTCGTCCGGGGCCATGTCGGTTCGGGGGTCCCGGTACGTCGGTGCCCGGCTGGTGCGGCCCTCGATGAGCACGAGGTGCAGCCTGCGGACGAGCCTCTCCGCCTCCGCGTCGTCCACGAGGAACGACAGCGACGAGTCGGTCGCCTGCGAGATCAGGTGCACGGAGGTGAAGGCCACCGTCTGGAACACCCGGGCCGCGAACCCCGGCTCCCGCAGGAGTCCTCGCCCCACCACCGTCACGGTGGACAGCCCCCGCCGCACATCCACCTCGGCGACGCGGTCGAGGGCGTCGGCCAGCGCCCCCAGCTCGGCGTCCTCGTCGATCGTGAAGGCGGTCGACGTGTGGGAGGTCGCCACGAGGTCCACCGGGGTGCGGAGCTCGGCGAGTGTGCCGAAGACCTCGGCGAGAAACCCGTACTCGATGGCGCTCGGTCGGGACCGGACCTGGATCAGCGCGACGGAGCGCTTGCAGGCG
>DATFJS010000158.1:0-21057 GCA_035269045.1 Longimicrobiales bacterium
GTCGGCGGCCGGCGTCTCCAGCACCACCGGCATCACGTCTTCGAGCGCGGTGCCCTGGAATCCGCCCTCCGCGAAGGCCGATCGCCCTCCGAGGAACAGGAGCCCACCCCCTCGCACGCTCACGAAGTCCGCGAGCATGTCGAGCTGGTCGGGGGTGAAGAGGCTGGCCTCGACGCTGCCCAGAACGATCGCGCGGTAGCGGAACAGCTCCGCGCGGGATCGGGGGAAGCCGGTGGCGAGTTCCTCGGGGCCATCCACGTCGAGGCGGAGATATTTGTTGTCGGCCGTGCGCTGGAGCACCACCACCTGGAGGTTCTCGTCGTCCCAGACCGCGCGGCGGAGGAACTTCACCTCGAAGCGCGGCTCCCCCTCGAAGTAGAGGATCTTCTCGCGGTCTTCCCGGACCTCGAGAAGCAGCTCGCGGGCGTTGTTCCGGTCGACCGCTTCGCCCTCCATGGGCGGGATCCGGAAGCGGACCGTCCGCGGACCCGTCTCCTCGAGGGTGAAGCGGGCGCGAGCGAGGACGGCTTCCCCGTCCGCCTCCAGCTCGACCGGGATCTCGGCGAGCCGACGCGGTCCGTCCTCGACGATCATCGTGACCGTCTGCCCCGCGAAGCCCCGTTGCGTGATGGGCACGTCCACCACGATGTCCGAGCCGCGCAGCACGGCTCTGGGAAGCTCGACCCGATCGATCTGGATATCCGGCTGCAGCGTCTCCGGACCGAGGCCGACCGTATACACCGGGATCGAGGCGGCCTGGAGCGGCACCAGCGCCTCTTCCACGGCGGCCCCCGCGTTCCCTGCACCGTCGGAGATCACGACGAGACCGGAGACGGGGACGCTGGACAGCCCCTCCCGGGCCCGGTCGAGCGCGCTCGTGATGTCGGTGCGGGTGGCGTCGAATCCGAGGAGGTCCGCCGACTGGATGCGCGACACGTCGCTGCCGAAGCGGAAGTACCGAAGCGAGAAGCGCTCCGAGAGGTCGTCCACCAGGGCGGAACTCTCCGAGCCGAATGTGCTCCGCACGAAGTCCGCGCGTGAGCCTTCGCCGTCGGCGGGCAGCGTCATGCTCCGCGAGTCGTCGAGAAGCACACCGACGAAATTCCGCTGCTCCACGACCGAGTCGAGCACGAGCGTCGGCTGGAGAAGCGCGAACAGGAGGACGAGTAGAGCCGCGATCCGGAGCGTCGAGAGAACGCCGCGATCCGTCCGCGTCGCCTTGCGTCCGGTCCCGCGGTACGTGAGGACCGCGACCGCGGCCAGCACGAGTCCCGTCGCCAGGATGGCTCCCACGGGCCACGGCGTGAGGAAGGTGAACTCCCCCTCCTGGAAGAGGACGGGGCGGTACTTGAAGAGGAATTCGAACACGCGGCCGGCCTCAGTGACTCATGGCGTAGACCACGGTGTTGATGCCCACCTCGGTCGCGTAGGTCGAGAAGTCGAGCGGGTACCACGGGTCCTCCGCCCACTCCCAGGCGTCGCCGAGGTCGGTGTTCTGGTTGATGATCACCATCAGGCGACCTTCGTCGTCGAAGATGCCGCGGACGTACGGCACTTCCGAGTTGTCGCCCTCGTCCGTGCGTGCGCCGGCCCACCCTGCCGCGACGTCGCGGCCGTTCCGGACGTTCGGAACCTGTCGGATCTCGTCGATCCCGTAGACCGACTGGAAGATCTCGTGATCCAGCGGGATCTCGACGACCGGGCGGCCGGGCAACACCTGCGCCAGTTGGTATTCCACGTTCGCCGTCTCCCGCACACCCCAGAAGTCGTCCATCATCATGAACCCACCCGCCTCGAGGTAGCTTCGGAGCCCCCGGATTTCGGGCTCGGTGAGGTTCATGCCGCCAGGCTCCACCACGTAGAGGAAGGGGAATCGTCGGAGATTCGGGTCGTCGAGGTAGGTCGGGTTCCTGCCGCCCCGTTCCGTGAAGACGTCGATGTCGATCAGGCGCCCGAGCAACTGGGTGAAGTAGAACTCCGCCTCCGGGAAGTCGGTCGACCAGGAGCCGCGGCCACCACCCCAGCCGCTGCGTCGACCCGAGTAGATCGCCCGGGTGAAGTAGAAGGAGTAGCCGGGTGGCGGCGGAGCCTGTGCGACAGGGAAGGCCAGGGCACGGGACGCGTCCGGGGCGGCCGTCGTGCCGGGCATGCGCACCGGGGGATCGAGGTCGGTGGCCGTCTCGACGTCGTCGGTCGACTCGCCCGCGATGCCGGGCATCAGGAGGGCGGCGGCGAGCACACCCGCACCGATCCCCATGGGGACGATCGAGCCGAAGAGCCGCATCCAACCTCCTTGTCGAGAAGCGTGGAGACACGTCGGCCCCTTCCGGCGAGGCGCGCGAACGGACGTTCGGACGAGTGCCGGCGGGGCCGTGGGTCTCTGATTCGACGATACGTGGGGGACCGCCGAAGGTTCCTGCGCCACCGTACCTGAAGACACGGGGTTAACGAAAGGCGTTGTCCCGAGGTCCTCTTCACGAGCGGTGCCACGAGGGTGCCGCGAAGCAGGAAGGAGAGCGACGGAGGAGGAGGACGATGAGACGAGGAATGGTGGGATTCGTCATCGCGGGGATGACCGTGTTCGCGGTCTTCGCGGCGCCGGTCGAGGCGCAGGACACGTCCGGGCTGCTGGGCGTCTGGGAACTCGAGCGGGAGACGCCGATGGGCGTCACGACGGTGCTGGTCACCTTCGTCGAGGAGGGCGACTCGACCGTGGCGATGATGGGGCGCGGAGAGGACGCCGTTCCGGTCGGGCGCGTCGAGTACGATGACGGGGTCGTGAGCTTCCCCTTCGACATGCGCGCCGTGATGGCCGGCATGCGAGAGGGGCGTACCGGCCCGCCGGCAGGAGCGAGGGCGGGTGCCCGGGCCGGCGAGCGAGCCGGTGGGCCGCCTCGCGGCGCCGGGGCGGAAGGCATGCGCCGCCAGGGTGCACCGCGGCCCGACGGAGCAGGCCCTCCGATCTTCACGGGAACGCTCGAAGGGGACAGGATCCGCGGAAACGTCGCGCGACCGCGTGACGGCGGAAGCCCTGGACCGGAGATGGTACTTCGGCGCTCGGGACGTTCGTGAGGCGACGCCGGATCGGGTGGGTCAGCTCCCGCCCGATCCGGCTCCCGGCATCACACCGCAGTGGCTGCCACATCCGAGGGACCCACGGTTCTCGGCTACCTTTCGATAGACCCATTCGGCGATCGGCCGGGCGAACGGGAGCTTGAACAGCCAGCTGACCCAGCGTCCCTTCGGAAGAAGCTCGAGAATGCGCTCCACCGCCCCGGCCCCCTTCCAGATCGTGCCGTCCGGGCCGATCAGGTGCATCTCGCGGGCGAGGGCGTCCCGGTCTAGATCGGGGAAGCGATCGGGGATGGAGGGGTCCTGGAGTGGGACGTATTCGAACGTGTCGTTCGAATCCCAGTTGCGCACCCGCCCCATCCAGCGCACGCACATCGGGCAGGCGCCGTCGAAGATCAGGATGTGACGAACCTCGTCGCGCTTCATGCGGTAGTGTACCTCCGACCGAACGAAGGGTGATGCCGATGACCGACTTCTACGATCTGCCCGACGACCTCGACGGCGAACCACGCGAACGCGACCTCGCGGACGCCGCCGCGATGGCGTCGTGCCCCTACTGCGGTGCGCAGGTCGAGGTGCTCCTGGACCCGGGCGGTGCCGCTACCCAGGAATATGTCGAGGACTGCGAGGTCTGCTGCCGTCCCTGGACCGTGCGCGTTCGGTGGGTGAGCGGCGAGGCCCACATCGAACTCGGCACCGAGGACGACGCCTGACGCCGATCCCGCGCGTCAGTCGGAGACCGTCACCTCTTCCATCACCACATCGTTCATGGGCCGGTCGGCCGCGCCCGTCGAGACCGATCCGATCTCGCGAACGACGTCCATTCCGTCCACGACCTTTCCGAAGATCGCGTGCTTCCCGTCGAGCCAGGGCGTGGCGTCGAGCGTGATGAAGAACTGCGAACCTCCGGTGTTCGGGCCGGCGTTCGCCATCGAGAGCATGCCCGCCTCGTCGTGGGCCAGCCCCTCGCCGAACTCGTCCTTGATGGTGTAGCCGGGGCCGCCTCGCCCGGTGCCGTCCGGATCGCCGCCCTGGATCATGAAGCCCTCGATCACACGGTGGAAGATCACGCCGTCGTAGAATCCCTTCTCGGCGAGCTTCGCGAAATTGGCCGCGGTTTCCGGGGCCTGTTCGTCGAAGAGTTCGATGGTGATCGTGCCGTGATTCGTCTTCATGGTGACGGTGCGATTGGGCATCACGTCCTCGTTGCGGTCGACGGTGGGTTCGTTCCGAATTTCCAACGCGGTGAAAGGTAACGCCCCGTGGCCCCGGATGCGTCCCTCCGGTAGCTTGGCAGCCGTCGTATCGCTGCCCCCCGAGACCATCGCCATGCCGGATCGCACCCCGACACCGAATCGCCCTCGCCTCTCCGCACTCCTGCTCCTGTGCGCAATGACCACCTCCGCCTGCTACGCACCGATGGTGCTCACGGAGAACGATGCGGACGTCGTTCTGGATGCGCAGGCGATCGCCGGGCCCTCTCCGGCCGATCCGGGCCCCTACGACGTGGGCTATCTGACCTACGGATCCGGCGTGGATCGGAACCGGCCGGGCTTCGCGGACTCGGTGGCGATCGTCACCGACTCGGTCGACGGGTCGGACCTGCTGACCTGGGGAGGACAGCGCCAGGGCAGGGAGGAGTACTGGGGCTTCTCGATCGAGGGGCTGCCGCTCAACGGGCGGGTGTGGTATCCCGAAGGCGCCGCCGCCGACGGCGCGGGTCCGTTTCCTCTCGTGCTCGTCGTCCACGGCAACCATTCGCCGACCGACTACTCCGACCCCGGCTACGACTACCTCGGTGAGCTCCTGGCGAGCCGCGGCTACATCCTCGTCTCGCTCGACATGAACTTCATCAACGGGATCAGTCGCGAGAACGACGGTCGTGGCTGGATGATGCTCGAGCACCTGCGGGCCTGGCACGGGTTCGCCGAGGACCCGGAGAACCCGTTCCGGGGTCGCGTCGACCTGTCGAACATCGCGATCATGGGCCACTCGCGGGGCGGGGAGGCGGTGACGCATGCCGCGGCGTTCAACCGTCTCGATCGCTACCCGGACGACGCCAACGTCGAGTTCGACTACGGCTACGACATCCGATCCGTCGTCGCGATCGCCCCGGTGGACGGGCAGTATACGCCGACCGGGCGCAAGGTCCCGATGCGCGACGTGAACTACCTCGTCTTCCACGGCTCCCACGACGGGGACGTCACGAGCTTCCACGGCCTGCGCCCGTACGGCCGCCTCGAGTTCACGCCCGGGTTCGATGCCTTCAAGGCCGCGGTCTACATGTACCGGGCCAATCACGGACAGTGGAATTCCGTCTGGAACTCCTTCGATCGCGGCCCCCGATCGGCGCGCTCGCTCGACCTCCGGTATCTGGTGGATCCGGCCGATCAGCGGCGCATGGCGGAGATCTACGTGAGCGCCTTTCTCGGCGCGACGCTGAAGGGAGAGTCGGACTGGCTGCCGCTCTTCCGCGACCATCGGGTGGCGGGCGAGTGGCTGCCGCCGACGATGTACATCACCCGAATGGAGGCGTCGGGGAACATCCCCCTCGCCGACTTCGAGGAGGACATCGACGTCACCACCGGAGCGGCCCCGGGCATCACCCTCCGGGGTGACTCGCTCGCCACCTGGAGGGAGAACGTCCTCGATCTCCGCAGTCGCAACCAGGCGGCGACCTCGGCCTCGCAGGAGAATCAGGCGTTGTGGCTCGGCTGGAACAACCGCATCCGCGGAGACACCACCGTGCACGGACCGCCCGGACGCTTCGAGATCACGCTGCCCGAGGGATTCGCTTCGGACCACGGTGTCGATGTCGGCAGCTCCCTCGACCTGCATCTGTCCGCCACCGAGCGGATGCCCGGGCCACGGCGCGACCCGAACCCGGACGAGGAGGAGGACGAGGCACGGGCGGCGACGAACGACGGAGCCGCCGCGGACGACGAGTCAGGGGACGACGAGCCCGGGGACGACGCCGAGGAGGGCCTGCCGCCGATCGATCTGACGGTCGAGCTGGAGGACGCGTCGGGCCGTACGGCGCGTCTGGCGCTGTCGGAGTACGGGCCGATCCGGCGACCGCTGGAGATCCGGATCCTGCGCCGGCAGGATCAGGAGGCGAACATGGAGCACTCGGAGCTGGTGCTGCAGAGCTACCACCTGCCGATGCGTGATTTCCTCGAGACGGCGCCGGGCTTCGACATTTCCGGCGTCCGTCACGTGCGGCTCGTGTTCGACCGGGTCGCGGCGGGTGAGGTCGTGGTCGACGACATCGCCTTCAGCCGGCTGCCTCCCGAGTTCTGGGACGCGCGGATCCGGTAACGATCGCGGTCGACGCCGGCCGCTCGGCGCTGCCCTGTCGGTGTCAGCCGTTCGGTGGGCCCGCTCAGCGCCACCCGAAGGAAATGACGTGGACGGCCGATCCGTCGACGTCCCGCCATGCATAGTCGACGGTGAGGTCGTCGGCGATGAAGGTGCCCCCCAGCGTCAGGGGTGACGCGTCGCCCTCGGGCACGCTCTGGCCGCCGACCCGCACGATGAAGGTGCGCCCGACGACGGGGTAGTACCCGATCTCCAGGCCCCCGCCGGTGACGACCTCGTCGTCGTCCCGGAGGGCGATCCGCCCCGCGACACCGAGGTCCAGTGGGCCCAGCTGGTGTCCGTAGCCGCCCGCAGCCAGTTCCCAGCGGAGGGGAAGGGGCACGCCGGAGCCGACCTCGACGTCCGCGCCCAGATTCCGGGCCGACAGCGCGACGTCGAGCGGCCCGATCTCGCGCCCGACACCGATGTCGAAGGAGGCCACACGGTCCCGCTCCGCGTCGGCCCGCTCGGCGAGCACCGTGGCCGTCGCGCCGATCTCGAGGTCCAGCAGGTCGAAAGGCATGTCCCGCACGTAGCCGACGGTGGCCGCGACCGTCGAGCGGCCGGTGCCCGTCCCATCCGCCAGATCGTCCAGGCCGCCGGTGCTGAACGCGGGCTCCGGACCTGTCCACTCGGCCGCCCGCACGCCGACCCCGATCCGCCCTCCGAACGCACTCGTGCCCGCCGCGACCGACGCGATCGTGGCCCCGCCGTCGATGGCCCGGGCCGTCAGGCGAAATCCGCCGCTACCGAGGAATGCCGGGTGCGCGAAGAGGTGGTCCGGATCCTGGACCCCGAGCTGCGAGGCCCCTCCGAGACCGGCCGCTCGCGCCCCGGCGGCCAGTTCGAGCAGGGGAGCGGCCCGGCCGGGGGTCTGTGCGAGCACCGCCACCGGGAGCGTGCCGAGAAGCAGGAGGGAGGCGGCGAGGAGACGTCGCATCGGGTACGGGATCGGAGGTCGGGTGAATGCGTCGGCGGAGAGGATAGTCACCCGGAGGGTCCGGCGCGACGGTCGATCGCGCCCGAGCGTCCGCAGTGTGGGCAGTGCACGCGAATCCGCCGCCGCACGTACGGCACGTCGGGTCCGGGTTCGACCGCATGCGTCAGCATGAGCACGTCACATACGGGACACGGTACGGATCGGGCGTCGGGATCATCGGAGAGGGACCGTCGAATCTGCCGGACCTCTTCCGCGGAAAACGGGGGGGTGACCATGCTCCCAACCGATCCGGGTCCAGCGCCGGCCGCAAGGGCGACTCGCGAGGCCCGGCGCGGCTCGTCGAGCCCCTCGTCCGGCGCGCTCTGCTGTACGCGGCATCGGATCAGGGCTAGTTTTCGGGGCTGTGGAATCCACCTACAAGAATGGAATGAGAGAGTGGCGAAGGAAGAAAACATCGAGATCGAGGGGCATGTCACCGAGGTGCTCCCCAACGCGACGTTCCGCGTGGAACTCGAGAACGGGCACGAGGTGCTGGCCCACCTCTCGGGAAAGATGCGTCAGAACTACATCCGTGTGCTCGAGGGCGACCGCGTGAAGTGCGAGCTCTCGCCGTACGACCTCAGCCGCGGCCGGGTCACGTACCGGTACAAGTAGCGGTCGGCTGAAACTCCCCGCGCTCGCGGCCCGTAGAGTCGGTTGTACAGGTGGTTCACCAACTCATCGCAGGGAGCACGACGATGGAGAAGTATGGAATGATGATGGCCGGCGGGGTTCTCACGCTGCTCGCCTTCAAGCTCTTCGCGGCCTTCGTGCTTCCGGCGCTCGCCGTGGTATTCGGCCTGGTCATGACCGTCGCGAAGTTCGCGCTCATCGCGGCCGTGATCTACTTCGTCTTCACGATGTTCCGACGGCGTTCGTCGAAGAGCGCGGAGGCGTAGTGCGGGCGCGGATGGCGCCCGCGGGTGAGCGTCGTTCCCGGGCGCTTCAGCCCGACAGGTAGTCTCTGAGCCGATCGACCTGATCGCGCTCACCCAGAACGACGAGTTCGTCGCCCGGCTCGATTCGCGTGTCGGAGCCGGGGTTGAACGTGAAGTCTCCGCTCTCCCCCCCGCGCCGGAGCGCGATCACGATCAGCCCGGTCTCCCGCGGGATGTGCGCTTCCTCGAGGGTCACCCCCACGACGCGGTCGCCCTCGCGTACCTCGATCTGCTCGATTCGGAGCGCATGGTCGGAGGAACGGGTGGCGACCTCCAGGAACGACATCACCGTGGGTCGGAGCAACATCGATGCCATGCGGATTCCCCCGGAGATCTCCGGACTCACGACGTGGGTCGCGCCGGCGCGGAAGAGCTTGTCGCGGGTCTCCTCCTGAGACGCCCTCGCGACGATCGAGAGGTCCGGATTGAGGTCGCGTGCGGACAGGCAGACGAAGAGGTTGTCCGTGTCCTGGCTGAGGCAGGCGACCAGACCGCGTGCGCGGTGGATTCCCGCCGCCTCCAGCTCCGAGTCCCGCGTCGCGTCGCCCTCGATGACGAGCGCATCGGGCTGTTCCTTCCGCAGCCGTTCGACGTGGTCGGCATTCTGCTCGATCACGACCCAGGGGGCGTTCGAGTGCTCGAGCTCCCGGACCACCTCGGTCCCCGTCCGTCCGACACCGCAGACGATCACGTGGTTCTCGAGTTCGTCGATGGTTCGAGTCATCCGTCGACTCCGGAGTACGTGGGTGAGATCGAGTTCGACCAGAAACGCCGTGATGAAGGCGAACCAGACGCCCATCCAGCTGATGCCGAGCACGAGCACGACGGCCGTGTAGCTGCGCCCCGCTGCCGACAGAGGAAACACCTCCTCGTACCCGACGGCCGTCAGCGTGATGACCGTCATGAAGAGTGCCTCGTCGTACGGCACCCCTTCGACGATCACGTACCCGCCCGCACCGAGGAGCGCGAGCAGCACGAAGCTCACGAGGGCGGCGAGTGCCCGGCGCTGGAAGAGTCGCATGTACGAAAGCTAGGGGCCCCGGGGGTCGCTCGACAGCGGGGGCGGCGGTTGTGGGGACCTTCGTGGATTCGCGGTCGTCAGCTTCTCCCGCGACGCCGTCCACCGTCGCCCCGGTCCCGGCCGCCACCGCCACCGCCGCGCTCCGAGCGGTCGAGGTCCACCCGCACGCTCCGTCCGCGGATCGTCGTCCCGTTCATGGACGAGATGACCTGGTCCACCTGATCGGACGCGATCTCCACGCGGGAGAAGTTCTCCCGCAGATCGATCTTGCCGACCGCGTCGCTGGAAATGCCCGTCTCGCCGAGGATCGCCCCGACCAGATCTCCGACCCGCATCCCGTCCCGCGACCCGAGGCTCACGAACAGCATCGTGAACTCGCCCGAGGCCCCGGCGCCGGAGGGTGCCCTGGACGGTGAGGAAACGGAGGATCCCGCGGAATCCGTGGACTGCCGGCCGGAGCTCGGCGTCGCGGAGACGGCCTTCGGAACTCCCCGGGCGCGCAGGAGCGCGACGGCCGCGGCCGCGACCTGCGCCGTTCCGTGCTCCCGGAACGCCGGCTCGAGCAGGGCGAGGTACGCCGCCACGTCCTGGCTCTCGAGCGCGGAGGTGACCGCGGCGAGCGTGTCGTCGATTCCCGTCCCCGGAGCCGGGGGCGGCTCGGTCGGGGAGAGGTCGTAGCCCGCTCTCCGCGCGACGGCCTGGAGATGAGGGATCTCGCGGGGACGGGTGAGCACCACGCCGCGCGTGCCGGAGTGGCGCCGATCGAGTTCGTCCTCGTCCGCGGGGACGTCGTGACTGAGCGCCACCCAGGACGTTTCCACGGCGCGGAGTTCGTCGCGGGCCGCGAGGGGATCGACCACCAGCCACACGGGCAGCGTCGGTTCGCCGGGTCGACCGGCCGCGATCCCGTGGACGAACAGTCGGTCGCCGAGATCGGCGGCGACATCCTCGCTGCGGGTGAAGACCGCGACGTGATCGACGGACTCGAGCCGCCGCGCGATCTCACGGACCGTCGCGACGTCACGATCGTCCGTCACCTCGACGACTTCGAGCGTTCCGCGCTGGACGCTCGACGCCTCCTCGCCGGTCGTCGGGCGGGGCGGGATGTGGACGGCCTTCCGCAGGTGCTGCTCGGTGAAGCGATCCACGGCCGAGGTGAGCGGCAGCGCGACCATCACCTTCTGGACGCCCGTCGGGACGGCCTCGAGCACGCGGGAGGCGGGTGCGAGCGCCTCCTCGGTCGTGCCGGCATCGATGACGACCGTGCGGACCGGGTCGAGGCTCAGGTTGCTCCGGGAGAGACGTTCGGCCGCGGCCGTGGCGGAGAGCACGTGCACGTGCGCCAGTTCCGGAAGGACCCACTGCCTGCCCTCGCCGACGACGCGGAGGCCCGCGGCGGCGGCGAGACGTCCGACCACCTCGGCCACCTCGTCGGCCATCTCGGCCGAACGGGTGAGTACGAGCACGCTCCCCGGGGTCTCGTCCTCCATGACACGGGCCAGGGTCGGCGCGGCCCACGCCCAGAGCGTGCCCGCCCCGGGGCCGGCGGCCAGTACCGCGGGGTTCCCGCGCATCAGCACCGGCGTAGCGTCGGCCTGAAGCCGTGTCGGCTCCTCGGCCCCCGCGGCCATCAGCCCCTCGACGAGTTCCATCGGGAGCCCGAGATCCTCGAAGGTCGTCATGCTTCCGCCCCGGCGCCCTGACCACCCCGGTCGCCCGGCTCGTAGGGGAGCTGGTTCAGGAACTTCTGGGTCTCGTAGTCGAGGCGGGACGTCCGGAGCTGGTCGGTCTGCGCGACGACGTCCGTGTAGGGGCCGTGGCGATGGACCGTGAGCGTCAGCGTGCCCTCGTCCCCGGTGAAGGTGGCCGAGTGGCCCGACGACTTGCTGCGGGAGATCCCCACCAGGTCGGGGAGGAGCTCGTCCGCCTTCTCGAAGACCTCCGAGGGCGCGAGTGCGGTCTTTCTCTGATATCCGGCCATGACAACGTCTCGTCGTTTCGGGTCATTCAATTCGATTCGAGCGGCCCGTCGAGCCACGCGAGTATTTCATCCAGCGTCCGAACGCCCTCGAGGGCACGCCCGTCGCATACCATCGTCGGAACTCCGACCACACCCTGCGACGCGGCCGTCTCGCGCATGCGGACGACGTCGTCGGTATATCGATCAACGTCCAGAACCGCGCGCGTCTCCGTCCGGTCGAGCCCGACGTCCTCCGCCAGGCCCACCAGAACATCCACCCGGCCGATGTCCCGGCCGTCGACGAGCGCGGCGTGAAAGATGGCGGAATCGATCGCCGGACGGGAGTCCCGGTCCGCCGCGTGGATCGCCAGCTCGTGCGCCTTGCGGGTGTGGGGGAGCAGGCGCGGGGCGGTGTAGTCGTCCATGTCGTCGCCCGCCACGTCGCGGATCGACGCCACGTACCGTCGCCAGGCCTCGGAGGCCGGATCCAGCGGGGACGCTGCGGGCGGACGGATCTCGCGGCCCATGACATTCACTTCGAACGGCGCGAGGTCCCCTCCGGTCCGCGTCGCCGCGCGGAGTCGGCGATGCATGACCCAGGACGCAGGATCGATGTAGTCGATCCAGAATTCGATCGTCTTCATGCCGAAAGGTCACCCGAGGACCGGAACGCGATCAACGGGAGGCGGGTTTACGCCCCCCGGCGAAATGTCCGATACTCCATGTGTCCGCCACCCTTCCGCCCCCGCTCGACTCCTCCTCGAATCCCCGGACTTCATGTCGATCAGCGCCAACGTTCGTGACATGCGCCCTTCGGCCACGATCGCCGTGAGCTCGCTCGCCAAGCGTCTCGCCGCGGAGGGCCGCGGCATCATCAACCTCAGTGCGGGCGAGCCGGACTTCGAGACCCCGGCGTTCATCGCCGAGGCCGCGATCGAGGGCATCCGGGCCGGCCGGACCAAGTACACGCCGGCCGCCGGGCTTCCGGAACTCCGCACGGCGATCGCCGGCGTTCTGTCGTCGCGGGCCGGACGGGAACTCCCCTGGGAGGGTATCGTCGTAACGACCGGCGCCAAGCAGGCGCTGTTCAACACGTGCTTCAGTCTCTTCGGACCGGGCGACGAGGTGCTGATCGGCGCGCCCTACTGGACGAGCTACCCCGAGATGATCGGCCTCGCGCGGGCCAAGGCGGTGGGGGTGGCGGGCGCCGAGGAGCGCGACTTCCGGCTCACCCCCGACGACCTGGAGGCCGCGACCACGGAGCGGACGAAGGGGTTGCTGTTCTCCTCGCCGGGGAATCCCACCGGCGTGGTCTATTCCGAGGACGAACTCCGGGCGATCGCGGAGTGGGCCCGGGACCGCGGCGTATGGCTGATCGCGGACGAGATCTACCGGCCGATCTTCTTCGGAGAGGGTGCCGAGGCACCGTCGATTCTCGATCTCTCCCCCGAGTCGCTCGGCGACCACGTCCTGATCGACGGCGCGTCGAAGGCCTTCGCGATGACGGGGTGGCGCATCGGGTTCTCTCTCTCGAGTCCCGAACTCGCGAAGACGATGAGCGGCCTGCAGAGTCACACGACGTCGAACCCGTCGACGCCGTCCCAGATCGCGGCGCTGGCCGCGTACACGGAGACGGCGAAAACGAACGCGGCCGTCGGTGAGATGCGCGACGCCTTCCGACGTCGCCGCGATCTGGTCTGCCGTCTCTTCGACGAGAAGCTGCCGGACTTCCCGTATCTCACGCCGGAAGGGGCGTTCTACCTCTTCTTCCGCGTGGATTCGACCTTCGACGACGAGCGCGGGTCCGCCGCCGATCTCTGCACCTGGATTCTGGAGGAATGCGGCGTCGCGCTGGTGCCGGGCGAGGCGTTCGGAGAACCCCGGTTCGTTCGCATGAGCTACGCGTCGTCCGACGACGTGCTGGAGAAGGCCATCGACCGGCTGGCGAACCTGTTCGGCTGACCGGCTCGCCTGGGCCCGGATCGGCTCGGCCCGTCCGGACGCCGGTCAGCGGGACGAAAGCACCTCGTCGAGAAGGACCTCGCACGAGCGCCGCACCATCCGGTACACGCGGTCGAACCCGTCGTCTCCTCCGTAGTAGGGGTCCGGCACCTCGCCGTCTCCCGGATCGGGGTCGTGATCCCGCAGCAGTTCGAGCACCGTGTCGGAGTCCGCCGGCCGCAGCGACTCGAGGTCCGAAAGGTTGGAGCGGTCCATCGCGACGATTCGGGCGAACCGATGGAAGTCCTCCTCGGTGACGCGTCGCGCGTGTCCGGGGAGTTCGATTCCGTGACGCTCGGCGACCTCCAGCGAGCGGGGGTCGGGACGTTCGCCGACGTGCCAGGCTCCGGTGCCCGCGGAGTCGACGACGACGTCGTCCGCGGAGCCCGCTTCGGCCACCAGATGAAGGAAGACCCCCTCGGCCAGAGGTGAGCGACAGATGTTGCCGAGGCAGACGAAAAGGACGGATGTCGGGCGTGAATCGGTCATGCCGGAAGGTGGCCGAAGCTCCGTCACGGGTCGACCCCCGTTATGTTGAGGTCTACCAACTCTTTGATCCGAAAACGAGAAACACACGACGTGAGTGACGAGAAGACCTCCGTGACCTTCGCCGACCTCGGCCTCTCCCCCGAAATGCGGGCGGCGGTCGAGGCGCAGGGATGGGAGATTCCCACACCGATTCAGGCGCAGGCCATTCCGACGGCGCTGACCGGCAAGGACATCGTCGGCATCGCCCAGACCGGAACGGGCAAGACCGGCGCCTTCATGATCCCGGCCCTCGAGCGACTCGAGGTCGGTGGGGGGCTGCAGGTCCTCATCCTGGCCCCGACCCGCGAGCTGGCCCAGCAGGTGGCCGAAGACACCCAGGTGCTCGCCAAGGGAACGGCGATTCGCGTCGAGGCGATCTACGGCGGCGTCGGGTATGGTCCGCAGAACACCGCGCTCGCCGAGGGATTCGAGGTGATCGCCGCCACGCCGGGTCGGTTCATCGACCACATGCAGCGCGGTAACGCCGACCTCTCCAACGTGAAGTTCTTCATCCTGGACGAGGCGGACCGGATGCTCGACATGGGCTTCCGTCCACAGATCGAGGAGGTCATGCGGAAGGTCCCGCGGAACCGGCAGACCATGCTGTTCAGCGCGACGATGCCGAACGGCGTTCACGATCTCGCGCTTCGCCTGACCGACGAGCCCTTCTGGACCGAGGCCGCACCGTCGGGAACGCTCGCCGCGGGGATCGAGGAGAAGGTCTTCAGCGTGAAGCCGGAAAAGAAGCCGGAGCTCCTGCTGAAGCTGCTCCTGGACGATCCGGACATGGACCAGGTCCTGATCTTCTCCCGGACCAAGGCCGGCGCGGACGTTCTCCAGTCCCGCCTCGAGCGCGAAGGCATCAAGACGGCCGTCATGCACTCCGACCGCGGGATGAAGCAGCGCCAGGGCGCGCTTCAGGACTTCGCCGACCGGAAGGTGCGCGTGCTCGTCGCGACGGACGTGGCCCAGCGCGGCCTCGACGTCGAGGGCATCTCGCACGTCATCAACTACGACGTGCCCCAGGACCCGGAAGACTACGTGCACCGCATCGGACGTACGGGTCGCGCAGGCGCGACCGGGTTCGCCTTCACCTTCGTGACGGCGACCGACATCGGGCACCTCAAGTCGCTCGAGGCTCACCTCAAGCGACCGATCGACCGGGAGCACCTGTCGGAGTTCGACTACGCCGGAGCCCCCCGCGAGGACAAGTCCCGCGGCTCGAGAGGCGCGAAGACACGGTCGCCGCGCGGTCTCGGAGCACGGAAGCCGGGTGAACTCTCGGAAGAAGAACTGGCGCGGATTCTGGGCCAGTCTTCCTGACGGGAGGGAGCTTCGCGGCCGCCGACGTTGTAGAATGGGGGAACAGACGTTTACGGTCCCGGTGGGCGGCACCGGGCGCCCACGCCATTCAGGTCGTACCACATGATACTTCGGGCATACGGCGAGACGCTCCAGTCCGTCTCCATCGAGTTCGATTCGAAGGCCTTCAACGAGGTCGGATTCCGGCGTGATCGCCAGCATTCGATTCCGGTCGCCGACTTCGAGCGGGACTGGGAGCGGGTCGAGGGGCACGAGATCTCCGCGCAGGACGAGGGGACCGTGCAGGACCACACGCAGCAGCGCATGCTGGACGCGATGGAGTCCGAGGTCCGGACCCTGCTGGACGTACTGTCCGACGACGAGGTCCTTCGGATCGAGAGCGGTGAACGAGACTGGCCGAAGACCCGGGACAGGCAGAAGAAGGTCGTGGTGGACGGCGAGAACCGTCTCCACTTCCAGGCGTGGGTCGAACCGCCGCTCCGCGTCGCGATCTGGCGGCGCACCTCCGGCTGAGCCATGAGCACCGCCACACGTTCCGTGGCGCTGCCGGACATCCGTGCGGCGCGTGAGCGAATCCGGGACGTGGTCATCGAGACGCCCTGTCCCCGGGCGCTGACCCTCCCTGACGTGTGTTCGGGCAGGCTGTATCTGAAGCTCGAGAACCTGCAACGGACCGGTTCGTTCAAGGACCGTGGATCCCTCAATCGGCTTCTCGACCTGGACGCCGCCCAGCGCGACAGGGGCGTCGTGACCGCGAGTGCCGGCAACCACGCCCAGGCCGTCGCCTACCACACCCAGCGCCTCGGCATTCCGTGTACGGTGGTGATGCCGGAGACCGCTCCTCTGGTGAAGGTCACGCGGACCCGCGGCTTCGGAGCCCGCGTGATTCAGTACGGCAGCGTTCTCGACGACTCGGCGATCGAGGCGAGGCGGCTCGTGGAAGAGGAGGGCCTCACCATGGTCCACCCCTTCGACGACCCGCGCGTCATCGCCGGTCAGGGCACGATGGGCCTCGAGATCGTCGAGCAGGTGCCGGACGTCGACACGATCATCGTGCCGATCGGGGGTGGGGGGATGATTTCGGGGATCGCGGTGGCGGCCAAGACGCTTCGGCCCTCGGTCCGCATCATCGGCGTCGAGGTCGAGGCCGCCCCCTCGGCGCGCGCGAGCCGCGACGCCGGCGAGATCGTGAAGATCACGAGTTCGGACACCATCGCCGACGGGATCGCGACGAAGCGGGTTGGTGAGAACACCTTCCCGATCATCGAGGAGCTGGTCGACGATCTCGTGGTCGTGGGCGAGGAGGAGACGGCGCGCGCCGTGCTCATGCTGCTCGAGCGCCAGAGGATGGTGGTCGAGGGCGGGGGTGCGGTCGGCCTGGCCGCCCTCTTCGGCGGGCAGATCGAGACCCGGGAGGGCGAGAACGTGGTGCTGGTGCTCTCCGGCGGGAACATCGACATCAACCGCGTCGCCCGCATCATCGATCGGGGGCTCGTCTTCGATGGTCGCCTGGCGCGCCTCATGGTGCGCGTGCCCGATCGACCCGGCAGCCTCGCCCACCTCACCGAGGTCGTGGCCGAGTGCGGCGCCAGCGTGCACGAGATCGTGCACCGGCGGTCGTTCGCGGACATTTCCGTCGGCGACGTCGGCATCGTCGTCCACATCGAGACGCGGGACCGGGAGCACGTCGACGAGGTGATCGCCGCCCTCGAGGCCGAGGGTCTCGCGGTCGAGGAGCAGAACTGACGATGCGAGCCCTCGGCGCCCTTCTTCTCGTGGTCTCGCTCTCCGGGTGCAGCATTGTGGGGTACCCCAGCGGGCGAGGGGACGCATCCGCCGCCCCCTCCATCGTGCCGGCGTCCCCCGCCACCGGTGGATCCGTCGATCGGTCGCCGCCCATCGTCGATGTGGACCCCGACCCGGAGAGCGTCACGTGGCGCATCCCCCCGGACGTCCGGCCGCCGGATCCCGGGCACGTGTACGAGGTGTTCGGCGAGACCTACACCGTGATGCGCGCGGCCGACGGATACGATCAGCGCGGTGAGGCGTCCTGGTACGGGGACGAGTTCGACGGTCGCCCGACCGCGACGGGTGAGACCTTCGACATGTTCGGCCTCTCGGCGGCCCACCGCACCCTTCCGCTGCACACCTTCGTCGAGGTGACGCGCCTCGACACCGGCACCCGCGTGATCGTCCGCATCAACGACCGCGGGCCCTTCGCGCGCACCGACCGCCGCATCATCGATCTGTCGTACGGGGCCGCGAGGCAGCTGGGGATGGTGGAAAGCGGGGTCGCCCCGGTGCGGGTCCGCGTCGTGACGCCGCCCGAGGGTCGCTGACGTCGTTCGAACGGATACAATCCAGTCGTGTCGTTTCTCGCGAACCACAACCTTTTCCAACGTGCCCAGAATCCTCGTAACCGGAGCCGGCGGCCAGATCGGCTCGGAGCTCGTACCCGCCCTCCGTGAACGGTACGGCGCCGACAACGTACTCTCCACCGACATTCGCACACCCGGCCAGGACGACGTGGGGGCGGGGCCGTTCCAGGTTCTGGACGCCACGGACGCGCGGGCCGTCGGCGCGGCGGCGATGCGGTTCGAGGCCGACTGCATCTACCACCTGGCGGCGATCCTCTCCGCCGTCGGCGAGCGCGATCCGAAACTCGCCTACCAGGTGAACATGGGCGGGACGGTGTCGGTCCTGGAGGTGGCGCGCGACCAGGAGCTCTCGGTCTTCGTCCCGTCGTCGATCGCGGCCTTCGGACCGAGCACTCCGGCGGACGGCACGCCTCAGGACACCGTGCAGCGCCCGACGACGATGTACGGGGTGACCAAGGTCAGCGGTGAGCTGCTCTGCGACTACTACCACTTCAGGTACGGCGTCGACGTGCGGGGGCTGCGCTATCCGGGGATCGTTTCGTACGCGGCGCCTCCGGGGGGCGGGACGACCGACTGGGCGGTCGACATCTTCGTGCACGCCGCGCGGGGTGAGGACTACACCTGCTTCCTTCCGCCGGACGCCCAGCTCGACATGATGTACATCCCGGACGCGCTCCGGGCGACCATCGAGCTGATGGAGGCGGACGCCTCGCGCCTCGAGCACTGGAACGCCTTCAACGTGACGGCGATGCAGCTCGCCCCCCGCGATCTCGCGGAGATCCTCGCGGAGAGGGTTCCGGGGTTCGAGGTGCACTACGACGTCGACCCGGTCCGCGCGGACATTGCGGCGTCCTGGCCCGACCGGATCGACGACTCGGCCGCCCGACGGGAGTGGGGCTGGGCTCCGCGGTACGACGTGGAGGCCATGGTGGACGACATGCTGGCGAACCTGCGACCGCCGGATCCGTCCGCCGGGGACACCACCTGATCGGGCATGAACGACATCCTGACGCAGATCGTCACGCAGCTCCGGGACGACGCGCCCCAGCCGCTGGTCGCGGCGGGCGTCCTGCTCGTGCTCGTGGGAGCGGGCCATCTGGTGGGCCTCGCCTCGAGCCGCCTTCTTCTCCGCGCCCGGAGGGATGATCGCTACGCGAGGCTGACCCGGGGCGTAGTGCGTGATCTCGTCGGCTCCTGGATGGAACTGCAGGCCCACCTGTGGGTCGACTCCAGGGACCCGGAGCGCGCCGACGCCAGCCTCTCGCAGGTCCGCACCCGTGCGATGGCCGCGGCGCGGCACGCACTCCGCGAGGCCGACTTCACGCTGAGCCCCGACACGACCACCGCTCTCGCCGTGACCCCCGTGGACGTCCGCGTCACGACCGATACCGAACACACCTCCGATCCCGGAGCCTGAAGACATGCCGCTCGACCGCCTCACCCCCGTTCTCGATCGCCACGTCGCCGAACTCGAGGAAGCCGGCACCGCCAAGGGCGCCGAACACGTCGTGGTCGGGGTTCGCCCCGCCGAGGGAGACCGCGGGCCGCGCTTCCTTCTCGAGGGGGAGGGCGATCGCGAGTTCATCCGCATGAACTCCAATTCCTACCTGGGGCTCGGCCTGCGGAAGGAGATCATGGAGGCCGAGGAGGAGGGCACCCGACGGTACGGCGCCGGCCCCGGTGCGGTGCGCTTCATCAGTGGGACGTACGACGTACACGTCGCGCTCGAGGAGCGGCTGGCCGCGTTCCACGACCGGGAAGCCGCGATGATCTTCTCCTCCGCGTACGCCACGATCGTGTCCACGATGGTGCCGCTCGTGACGAAGGACACGGTGCTGATCAGCGACGAGCTGAACCACAACTGCATCATCAACGCCATGAAGCTGGCGCGCCCGGCGGGGAAGGCGATCTACGCCCACAACGACGTCGCCCAGCTCGAAGCGAGACTCGAGGAGTGGGCGGGCCGCGCGAAACGGGCCCTGGTCGCGACCGACGGCATCTTCTCGATGCGGGGTGACCACGCGCCGCTGGACGAGATCGCCGCCGTGTGTCGCCGGTTCGACGACCGCTTCGAGGAGAACGTCGTGCTCTTCGTGGATGACTCGCACGGCGTCGGGGCGTTCGGGGACAGCGGCCGGGGCGTCGAGGAGTACGTCGGAGCCGAGGGGGTCGACGTGCTGGTCGGTACGCTCGGCAAGGCGTTCGGCGTCAACGGCGGGTACGTGGCGTCGGACGCGTCGCTGATCCGGTTCCTCCGCGAGTCCGCTCCGATGTACATCTACTCGAATCCGATCACGCCGGGCGAAGCGCATGCCGCGAAGGCGGCGGTGGACTTCGTGGACTCCGAGGAGGGTCGGGCGGCGCTCGCGCATCTCCGGGCGCTCACGTCCCGCTTCGAGAAGGGCCTCGGTCGCATCGGGATCGAGACGATTCCGGGTGATCACCCGGTCGTACCGCTCATGATTCGTGACACGGCCCGGACGAGAGCGATGGTCCGGCATCTGTTCGATCACGGGGTTCTCGTGACGGGACTTACCTATCCGGTGGTGCCCGAGGGCGACGAGGAGATCCGCACGCAGATCAACGCCGACCACACCGAGAGCGACGTCGACCGGGTCCTCGAGATTCTCGAGGCCTTCGAGGCATGAATCACGACGAGTTCGACGGCGAGGTCTGCATCGCCAACATCGGGGGGCGCCAGCGGGGGACGCGCCTCGGCTTCGGCGTGATCATGGGTGTTGCCGCCATCGCCGTCACGGCGGTGTTGCTCGCCACGGGAGCGCCGAAGCCCGCGCGCCTCTTCGTCGCGCCGCTCTACTGGCTGTCGGCCGTCGGAATCCTGCAATACCGGGGCAGGACCTGAATCGGACTCGCATCGCGCGGTCTGCGCGACATGGGAGACGGGCCCGAGGACATCGAGGACGAGATCGAACGGGTAGCCGTTCGGCAGCAGGCGCAGCAGGTGCGACGCCGGGCTCTGGCCGTGGGGATCCTGGTGTCAGTCGTTCTGCTGCTGCTGCCCTGACGGGGAAGACAGCCGCGGGATGATCGCCGGGACCCGCTCTCGATAGTCCATGTACGCGTCGCCGAAGCGCTGAACGAGCTCCTGCTCCTCCACCGCGACCACGAGCCAGACCCCGGGGATCAGCGCGGCGACCATCAGATAGCTGGCGCCGTGGTTGGCCATCATCGCCCAGCCGATCGCCGCGATGACCAGCGACAGGTAGCGGGGGTGACGCACCCGGCCGTAGAGGCCGCGGTCGAGGAGGACCGTCGCGCCCTCGACCTCCCGCACCCCCAGCATCGTGGGCGTGTCGAGGTGGTCCCGCGTTCGCCGGTCCAGGATCACCGAGATGCCCCACAGCACCACGCCCGCGGCGAACAGCCCCATGTTCGTGCCGAGGTCGCTGCGGTCGACGATGCCGCCGCCCCATCGCCAGAAGCCCGCCATGACGAGCAGACATGCGGGGATGACCACCAGCCAGGTCGGTGCCGGTCCC